>JBDTZX010000269.1:0-5766 GCA_040004895.1 Rhodanobacter sp.
TCGACCAGCTTGTCCGGATCGTTCTCGTCGATCTCGATGTCGAACACGTCGATGCCGGCGAACTTCTGGAACAGCACGCCCTTGCCTTCCATCACCGGCTTGCTCGCCAGCGGCCCGATGTTGCCCAGGCCAAGCACGGCAGTGCCATTGGTGATCACCGCCACCAGGTTGGCGCGCGCGGTGTACTCGGCGGCCGAGGTCGGGTCCTCGACGATCGCGTCGCAGGCGGCGGCAACCCCGGGCGAGTAGGCCAGCGACAGATCGCGCTGGGTCAGCAGCGACGTGGTCGGAGTGACCTTGATCTTGCCGGGCCGCGGCAGGCGGTGGTATTCGAGCGCGGCAAGACGCAGTTCTTCAGGCAGGGACATCGGCGGCGTTTTTATCGAGGGAGGGGCGTCATCCGCCGCGGCGGATGGCTGTCCGCGATGTTAGCACCGGCGACCCTGCACCGACCCGGATGCGCGGGCCGGCGGCGGCTCACACGCTCGACAACAGCTGGTCGCCCTGGACCCGGTTCATGTGGATGCCGTTGATGAATACCGAGAACGCCAACTTGCCGGCCAGCCCATGCACGTGCTGCATCCACGGTGGCAGCCATTGCGGCGGCAGGATGACACCGGAGTCGAAATGCGGCTGCAGCGCGATCACGTCGTGCAATGCCAGCTTGCCGGCGAACAGGTGGCGCAGCAGGTCCATCCGCCGCTCCTTCAGCGCCCAGCGGAAAAACGTATGCACGGTGAGCAGCCCGGCCAGGTAAACGTTGTCCTTGGCGAATGCGGCGCCGCCACCGAGCGGCACGCCACGAAATACACGCTGGGCGGAGTGGAAACTGTCTGCCGCGCTCTGCCCGCAGGCGCTGAAGTACTGATAGACCTCGACGAAGTCGGCGCCGTTCAGCGCCATGTCGATTGCCAGGATGCGCAGGCTGATGCGCTTGAGCCGGGTGATGTCGATCGCGCCGGACATCAGTTCGGCGAACACCGCCAGGCCTTCCTGGGTGGCGGTCACCCGCGGCGAGGTGCGCGCCAGCGAGGTCAGCAATGGCTGCCGCCGGCCGTTCAGCGCGGTCAGCGAATGCACGAACGCTTCGTGCGCCAGCAGCTGATGCCGGTCGTAGTCACTGAAGCTGGTGCCGCCGCGCAGCCGGATGCGGGTGGCGCCGGCGGCGGCTTTTGCGGTGAGTTCCGGGTCCACTTCCACGCTGATCACGCCGACGCCGAAAAACGCGTCGAGTGTGGCAGCCAGGTCCTCGCGCAGTACGTCGGCCGGAATGTTCAGACTGTTGTCGTCGGCCAGCAGATCGGCACCCAGTTCGTCGGACAGTTCGACGAAATAATGTGCCGCGTCGAGGTTGCTGCGCTGACTGCCGGGGATCGGATCATCCGGACGTCCATACAGCGCGATCGACGGTGCGGTCACGCCCGCGGTGCCGACCGCCTCGAGCATTTCGGCGGCAATCCGCCAGGATTCCGCCGTGCGCCGCAGGTAGCCGCCCAGCGGATCGACATCGTGCGGGTCGCTGCCGCCGGCCGCCGCTTCGATCGCCGCCAGCTCGGCCCGTGCCGCCGACAGGTCTGGCCGCACGTAGGTCACGTCGGGCAAGGCGAACCGTTGCTTGCTGTAGGCCTCGATCATCCGGTGTTCGAGCGATGCCGGCCACGCCACGGTTGACAGGATGTGGATACCGCGCACCGCCGCCAGCAGGCGCCGATCCAGGTCGGCATAACGCTGGAGCCCGGGAGCGAACTCAGCGGCGTTCATCGCGGCGCACCGCGCAAGGCATCGACACGCTCGATCAGCTCGGTGGCGACCGGATCGGGCTTGAACGCGCTCAGGAAACCGCGCGGGCTGGCCGGTATGAAACTGAAACTGCGGCCGAAACGCGAGTCGGTCCGCAGCATCACGGTGAGCCGGCGTGGGTTGGTCATGCTGGTGGCATTGATGTTCATTACATCGGTCAGTGCGACACGCCGCTGCTCGCCACGGTTCTTCAGCACCAGCCAGTCGCCGTCCAGCCACACCTCGTCGACGAGACCCTGAATCAGCATGCGGAAGATGAGGAAGCTGGCAACGCCAAGCAGCACAGGCCCCAGCACCAGCGACAGCAGCTGCCGCGGATCGGACGGTGCCCGCGCGTGGTGGCTTACCCACAGCGTGCCGCCGAGGAAAACCAGCACGATGCCGAACCAGAGAACCGGAAACACCCGCTTGTAGAAGAACGTGGACGAGGAGGACAACCGGCGCATATCCGCGCTCCGCAGCGACGACAACGGAATACTAGAGGCTTTGCGGCAGACCGTGCGCTGGCGCGCGCTGATCAGTCGCGCTCGCGTTGGCCGCGGTGGCCGTGCGGCCGCTCGATCGGCCGCCCGCCGCGCTGCCGGCGCAGGCGTGCTTCCAGGGTAGCCGCCTGTTCCTCGCGCTCGTCGTGCAGCTTGAGGTAGTTGCGCCAGCGTCCGGGCGTCAGCTCGCCGGTGTCGAGCGCCACCTGCACTGCGCAGCCCGGCTCGCTGCCGTGCCCGCAATCGGCGAAACGGCACTGCTCGGCGAGCGCCTCGATGTCGGCGAACAAGTCGAGGTTTTCCTCGCCGGTGAGTTTCAGTTCACGCATCCCCGGCGTGTCGATCAGGCAGCCGCCACTGGGCAGCTGCAGCAACGCGCGATGGGTGGTGGTGTGGCGGCCGCGGCTGTCGTGGCTGCGCACCGCCGCCGTGGCCATGCGCGCATCGCCGAGCAGGGTATTGGTCAAGGTCGATTTGCCGGCGCCGGAGGAACCGACCAGTACCGCACTGTCGCCCGGCTGCAGATACTGCGCCAACAACGCGGCGCTGGCCGGGTCCTTGCAGTTCAGCGGATGAATCGGAGTGGCCGCCGGCAGGCGTGCGCGCAGCGCGTCGATCTGCTCGTCCGCATCGTCGCGCGTATCGAGCTTGCTCAGCAGCACCACCGGCTGCGCGCCGGAGTCCTCGGTCAGCGAAAGGTAGCGCTCGATCCGTGCCGGATTGAAATCGCCGTCCAGCCCGGTGAGCACCAGCACATAGTCGATATTGGTGGCAATCAGCTGGCGCTCGTAGCGTTCGCCGGCAGCGGCGCGCGACAACACGGTTCGACGCGGCGCCACCGTGACAATATGCGGCGGCGTACCCGGTTCCACCTCCACGAAATCGCCAACCACCGGACGCACGCCGGGATCGATGCCGCGCTTGAGGAAGTGTCCATCGGGCTGCGCGCCGAACAGCGTTTCGCCGTCGTGCAGTTCATAGCCGGCGCGGTGCTGGGCCACCACCCTCGCCAGTCGCAGGCCGACGGCGGGAAGTGCATCGCCGCGCCACCCGATGCGGCGCAGACGTTCGGTCGTTACGGCGTCACTCATGAGGTCGGTCTGGCTGCATGGTTTGTCGATTATGCCCTGCCCGTGCATGCCTGCGGATGAACCGGATCTGTGCGCCACCGGCTCGCGCTGCGCTGCATCACGCTGGTAGCATCGGTTTGCCGGCGCTGATGCCGGCCTTGCAGACCAAGAGGATTCCGGCGTTGGTTTCGATCATTCCCAGTGCGCACCTGGCGGGCGTGCGCTACGAGATCCGCGGAGCGCTGACCCGGCGTGCTCGCGAGATGGAGGCTGCCGGCCTCGACATCATCAAGCTGAACATCGGCAACCCCGGCCGCTATGGCTTCGAGGCGCCGGCGCATCTGCGCGAAGCGATCGCTGGCCATCTGCACGACAGCGAAGCCTATGGCCATGAGCAGGGACTGGAGCTGGCGCGCGAGGCGATCGCCAAGCAGCAGCGCGCTCGGGGTGCGCGCCACGTCGATCCCGAGCGGATCTTCATCGGCAACGGCGTCAGCGAACTGATCGACCTGTCCTTGCGTGCGCTGCTGCATCCCGGTGACGAAGTGCTGTTGCCGAGCCCGGACTACCCGCTATGGAGTGCCGCGACCATCCTCAACGGTGGCCAGCCACGCTACTACCGCTGTCTTGCCGGCAACCGCCACCTGCCCGATCCGGATGAGGTCGAGGCGCTGATCACGCCGCGTACCCGTGCGTTGGTGCTGATCAATCCGAACAATCCAACCGGCGCGGTGTATCCGCGCGCGCTGCTCGAACGACTGGCGGAGATCGCCGCGCGCCACCGGCTGCTGCTGCTGGCGGACGAAATATATGACGAGATCCTTTACGACGATGCCGTGTTCCAGCCGCTGGCCGCCGTGGCCGGCGATCTGCCGTGCCTGAGCTTCGGCGGGCTGAGCAAGGTGCATCGCGCCTGCGGCTATCGCGTGGGCTGGATGAGCCTGTCCGGCGATCCGGCGCGCAGCTCGGCCTATCGCGATGCCCTGCAGTTGCTCGCCGCGCTTCGGCTGTGTGCCAATGTCACCGCGCAATGGGCGGTGCTGCCCGCGCTGCAGGATGCGCCGACGATCGGGGCGCTGACCATGCCTGGCGGACGCCTGCACGAGGCCCGTCGCGCCGTACTGCAAGGCGTCGCCGCCAGCGCGTATCTGGATCTGGTGACGCCTGATGGCGCGCTGTATGCGTTTCCCCAGGTGCGTGCGGAACACTTTCCAACCTTCGACGACGAAGCCTTCGCGCTGCGCCTGCTCGAACAGGAGGCGGTACTGGTCGTACCCGGCAGCAGCTTCAACGTGCCGGGCAGCCACCATTTCCGACTGACCCTGTTGCCACCACCGGACCAGCTGCGCGAAGTGTTCGTACGGATCGAACGGGTGCTCAGACAGATGGCCACCGAGCAAACGCAACGCGCGACCGCAGCGGCGTAGTTCATCAGTCGGATGGTGAACTCCCTCCCCTGCAAGGCAGAGGAGGGTCGGGGTGGGGTTCGCTTTTGATCTTTCCGCAAGCATGCGCAACCCTCACCTGAAGCACTCCCTTCGATCGCCCCCCCCCCGCGAGCATGGGGAGGAGACAATCCCGCACGATAAATCTCCGCAAGAGGATCATTCATGCCCCTCCACTATCTCGCCCTCGGCGATTCCTACAGCATCGGAGAGTCGGTGGCGGCGGATGCGCGCTGGCCGGTACAGCTCGTACGCCGCCTGCGCAAGGCCGGCATCGTCATCGACGACCCGCGCATCATCGCCGTCACCGGCTGGACCACCGACGAGCTCGCGCACGGGATGGACGAAGCGCAGATACCGCCACCGTTTGATCTGGTCACCTTGCAGATCGGTGTGAACAATCAGTATCGCGGCCGTTCCGCCGGCGACTACCGCCTGCAATTTTCCGGTTTGCTGGCGCGGGCGATCACGCTTGCGGACCACCGTGCCGGACGTGTCATCGTGGTCTCGATTCCCGACTGGGGCGTCACCCGCTTCGCCAGCGAACAGGCGCGCGATCCCGCGCTGATCGCGCGCGAACTGGACACCTACAACGCGATCGCGCGCGATGAAACCACACGTGCCGGCGCCCGCTTCGTCGACATCACCCGCCTGTCGCGCAAACATCCGGAGCTGGTCGCCGCTGACGGCCTGCATCCGACCGACCGTCAGTATTCGTTGTGGGTCGACTCCATCGCGCCGATCGCGCTGGGCGCGCTCCGCGCGCACTGAGCGCTCCACGGCGCCCGCGGGACAGTCCTTGAAGGACCGATGCGAACCCCGCATATCGAGCGGCGTATCATTGCGTTCTTTGCCGGAGCCTTGCATGTCCCTCGACACCCCCACCCGTGAACGAATCGAAAGCCTGCTCAGGGACCACCGCGTGGTGCTGTTCATGAAGGGCGACCGCCAGCAGCCGATGTGCGGCTT
>JBDTZX010000489.1:0-1735 GCA_040004895.1 Rhodanobacter sp.
CAGCATCCGCAATCCACGCTCGTCCTGCTGCGCCCGCATCGACAAGCTGCTGGTCACACACGCACAGTCGTTCGAGTGACCCGAAGAAGAACAGTAGTTCCTGATTTCAGTAGTCCCGGCGGATGTCTCCCCTCCCACTGCTTGCAGGGGGAGATGGGAGGGGGTTGCTCGGGGTTGCAGAAAAGCAGAATCAAGAGCGAACCCCACCCCAACCCTCCCCTGCGAGCAGGGGAGGGAGAAACACTCATCTCTCCCCGCTCATCTCTCCCTGCTCACGGCTCCCCGCTACTCGCCCTTCGTCCCCGGCTTCGCCAACTGCGCCATCCGCTGCGCATCCGCCAGAATCCCGTGCAGTACGCGCAATTCGCGCTCGTCCGGCTGCGCGCGCTGGAACAGTTTGCGCAGGCGCAGCATGATCGTGGTGGGTGTGCGGCCCTTGTGGAATTCGATGTCGTCCAGGGTCTGCGCCAGATGTTCGTAGAATTTTTCCATCTGCGACGCATCGGCAGGTGCCTCGTCGTTCGACGGCGGCGGCATCGACGGTGATTCGCCGAGCATCGCCACGCGCAATTCGTACGCCATCACCTGCACCGCCTGCGACAGGTTGAGCGAGCTGAAATCGTCCACGCTGGGAATGCGCACCATCGCGTGGCAGCGCGCCAGCTCCTCGTTCGCCAGACCGCTGCGTTCGTTGCCGAACACCAGCGACACCTGTTCGCCACGGGCGGCGGCGGCCAATGCCTGCTGCGCGGCCTCGCGCGGCGACAACTCCGCCAGCGTCACGCCACGGCGGCGCGCCGACAACCCAAGCGCGAAGCTGCTGCCGGCCAGGCCATCGACCAGATCGGCGTGGACGCCGGCACAGGCCAGCACATCGTCTGCACCGGCAGCCAGCGCGTTTGCTTCGCGGTCGGGAAACTGCGCGGGTGCGACCAGCTCCATGCGCTGGAATCCCATCGTGCGGATCGCCCGCGCCGCGCTGCCGATATTGCCCGGATGCGAAGTGCGCACCAGCACGAAGCGGAAACGATCGGCGAGGTCGGAGACAGCGGTCATGCGCGGGAAACAGGCGGGGAATGATCGTCAAGGATAGTGGATACGGCGCGCCATGCAGCCGTTTGGCCTGCCCGGACGCCCGCCTCTGCTAGAATCGCCGGCCGCAACCCTGCTCTCTTCCAAAGTCGAAACCCATGGCCCGACCCCACGTCACGATCGCGTCGCGCGCGGCGCGTTCCGCAGGGAATGTGATCCTGCGCTACATGAACCGCATCGACGGGCTCAACATCGTCGAGAAGCAGCAGATGGATTTCGTCTCCGAAGTCGACAAGCTGGCTGAAGCGGAGATCATCAAGGAGCTGCGTCGTGCCTACCCCGATCACGCGATCCTCGCCGAGGAAAGCGGCGCGACCGGCAAAGGGCCGCTGCAGTGGGTGATCGACCCGCTCGATGGCACCCACAACTACCTGCGCGGCATCCCGCACTTCAGCGTGTCGATCGCACTGCTGGAAAAAGGTGTGCCGATCCACGCCGTCGTGTTCGACCCGCTGCGCGACGAGCTGTACACAGCCAGCAAGGGCGACGGCGCGTACATCAACGACCGCCGCATGCGCGTGAGCAAACGCGAGAATCTCGGCGGCGCAATGATCGCCACCGGCTTTCCGTTCCGCCAGCGCGAGCACCTCACCACGCAGCTCGACATGACCCGCGCACTGCTCGGCCAGGCCGAAGACATCCG
>JBDTZX010000233.1:0-1732 GCA_040004895.1 Rhodanobacter sp.
TCGATGAAGCCCAGGCGGTATTTGTCGCGCATCAGGCCGGCGATGCGCTGCGTCTCGCTGGCAAAGCCCTTGGCGCTGGTTGCACCGCGACTGGCGTGGACCATTTCGTCGCGCAGATCCTGCGACAGTGATGCCGGCAGCGCCAGTCCATCCGCGGTGGCCGCCGCAAGCGACGTGCCCTGATACATCTGGGCGAGGATGCCCGCCTGACGTGCGTCGAAATGCGACTTCGGATCGCCCTTCATCGAGATGTTCGGAATGTCCCGCGCGGCGCCCTGAAAACTCATCGGCAGCGATTTGGTGAAGGCGATCGGCGGCACATCCGGCAACGAGCCGGACAGCCGCGCGAGAAAGCCGGATCGGAAGCTGCCACGATTCGCGGTTGGCTGACCGGATTCGATGTTGTCCTGGGTTTCGAAGTGACTGCGCGAAAGATCGTCGGTGCCAGCGAATGGCACGAACGCGATCTGCTTGCGCTGCCACAGGGGCAGGATCGAATCGCGCAGGACCGGATTCAGACCCCAGTTCGTGTCCAGCGCGATCGCGCTGGACGGATTGGACGGATCGGGTTTTGCAATCGCCAGCGTCGGCCGCGCCTCGTGATAGAAATCGCTGTCGCAGGGCACCAGCAGGTTGTTGCAGTCATAGCCGCCACGCAGGAAAACCAGCAGGAAACGCGGCGCACTGGCTGGCGCGGCAAACAGTTTTCCGGAGAAGGACAGCGCAGGCAACGCAGCGGCGGCGGCAGCACTGGCCAGCAGGAATTCACGACGGTTCATGGCACACCTCGATGATGTCCGAGCACTCGACGAATCGACGCTCAGCGATAGTTGAAGTCGGGCGACGACAGCAGGAAGGTGTTCCATTCCTGCGTGGAGTTGGCCTTGCCCAGTGCCGTCCGGGTGGCCGCAGACAGATACGGTTCGATCGTCTGCTTGAAGATGGGCGTGTTCAGGTCCGGCGTGATGCGTTGGGGCGGGTTGCTGTCGTCATCGGTCATGAAAAGACGGTTGCGACCGCTGCCGATCGCGCGCGCGACATCGAAGCGCGTACTCATCTGGCCCGACCCGGACCAGCTCGCGCCATCGAGCGGCCAGCCATCCGGAGTGATCCGGCCGAATACGGGCTCACCCATCTGGTTGAGCCAGTTGATCAGCGGCGCGGCATTGCCGATGGGGTTGCCGTCGTAGCTCAGGCGCATGGCTGAAACCAGAAACTGGGTGGGATCCTTGAACTTCTTGCCGCGACTGGCCAGCAACGCCGGTGCGCTGAACATCGTGCGCATGACTGCAGCGATGTCGCCATCGCTGCGCTGGAACGTCCGCGCCATCGCGTCGACCAGTTCGGGTGGCGGCTGGTCGGCGACGAAATATTGCGCCAGTTGCCTGGAAACGAACTGCGCACATGCCGGCTGCCGGGTGATCAGGTCCACTGCCTGTTCGATCTCGCTGTAACCGCTGCCCCGGATGATGTGGCCGAGGAAGATCTTGTCGCTGAAATCATGTCGCGCCGGATTGAAAACGAACAGGCCATCGCGCATCACCGGCGACTGCCGGCGAAACCGGCGCTCGGGTCGATCGCCACGAAGGCCGATGCCGGCACCGGTGAGAATCAGGGCCAGCTGCTGTACATCCTTCTGGGTATAGCCCGAACCGACGCCCAGCGTGTGCAGTTCCATCAGCTCGCGGGCATAGTTTTCGTTGGTCTTGTCCTTGACGTTCTTCGCGTTGTC
>JBDTZX010000355.1:0-5713 GCA_040004895.1 Rhodanobacter sp.
ATGTGATTGCCAGCCATCAGATCGCGATCAACATCGCATCGTTCTTCTTCATGATTCCGCTGGGCCTGGCGATGGCGATCACCGTGCGCGTCGGCAATGCGGTCGGCCGCAACGACGCCACCGGCGTGCGCTATGCCGGGCTCTGCGGCATCGGCCTGACGCTGGTCACGCAGCTGGTTTCGGCGGGGTTGATGCTGAGCCTTCCGCATTACATCGCAGCGCTATACACACATGAGCCGAAGGTGATCGTGTTGGCCGCCCAGCTGATCACACTGGCTGGACTGTTCCAGTTCTCCGACGGCATCCAGGTTGCCGCCAACGGCGCGTTGCGCGGTCTCAAGGACACGCGGGTGCCGATGGCGATCACGCTGTTTGCGTACTGGATCATCGGCCTGCCGGTTGGCTGGTGGCTCGCGTTCCATCACGGACTCGGCGTGCGCGGCATGTGGATAGGCCTGATCGCCGGCTTGTCGGTGGCGGCCGTGATGCTTTTTGTCCGATTCTGGCGCAGCGCGTGGAAACATCGTTGGCACCCGTCCCCCGCCAGCATGACCGGACCGATCTGACCGGCTACGCTTGGCCCAATGACCATGGAAGAGTACGCATGAATCCACCGCCTCTGCCCCGCCGCAACGGCTTCTGGGCTTTTCTGTGCACGTTCGGGCGCGGCATCAACGTGGTGAGGCTGGTGATCATCAACCTGGTGTTCTTCGCCTTGCTGGTGGTGCTGCTGCTGGTGCTGACTGCCGGCGTGGCCGGCAGCCGGATCGAGCGCACGCTGCAGAACAACAGCGTGCTGGTGATCAAGCCGCGCGGACAGCTGGTCGAGCAATACAGCATCGATCCGCTGCAGCGTGCCTTGGCCGGCCTTTCGGGCGACGACCCGAAACAGGTGCAGGTGCGCGATCTGGTTGGCGCGATCGACGCTGCGTCGAAAGACCGGCGGATCAACCGGATCCTGCTGTTGCCTGGCGAGATGCAGGGTGGCGGCTTCGCTGCGTTGCGCGAAGTCGGTGCGGCGCTGGACCGCTTCCGCGCGGCGGGCAAGCCGGTGATCGTGTGGGCCGCCAGTCTGGATCAGGGCCAGTATTACCTTGCTGCGCACGGAGACCGCGTGCTGCTCGACCCGCAGGGCGGCGTGATGATCACCGGCCTGGCCAACTATCGGCTGTTCTACAAGGATCTGCTCGACAAGCTAGGCATCGACGTGCACCTGTTTCGCGTGGGTCAGTTCAAGAGCGCCGCCGAACCGTACATCCTCGATCACGCCTCGCCGGAGTCGAAGCAGGCGGACGGTTACTGGATGGGAGGGCTGTGGGACAGTTACCTGACCGAGACTGCGAAGTTGCGCAAGCTCGATCCCGCCGTTCTGCGTGCCGATATCGACAACCTGCCGCAGAACATCGCCAGCACCCAGGGTGATCTGGCGCAGCTGGCATTGAACGAACACCTGATCGATGGCGTTGCCACGCCGGACGAACTTGCAGCGATGATGCGCAAGGAAGGCGTCCCGGCCGACCGCAACGGACGCAGCTTCCGCCAGGTCGATCTGGCGCGCTATGCGGCCAATGTCTCCGGCGGTATCGACCTGTTCGCTTCGGGCGTCACCATCGTGGTGGCCGAAGGCGAAATCTCCGGCGGCAAGGCTTCGCCGGGCTCGATCGGCGGTGAGACCACGGCGGCGCTGATCCGCGAAGCCCGCGAGGATCGCAAGACCAAGGCGTTGGTGCTGCGGGTCAACTCGCCCGGCGGCGAGGTTTATGCGGCCGAACAGATCCGGCGCGAAGTGGAACTGACCCGCGAGGCCGGCATTCCGGTGGTGGTGTCGATGGGTGACGTGGCGGCCAGTGGCGGTTACTGGATCTCGATGAATGCCAATCGCATCTTCGCCGAGCCGAACACCATCACCGGTTCGATCGGCATCTTCGGCATGTATTACTCCGTACCCAACACGCTGGCCAAGCTCGGCGTGCAGAGCGATGGTATCGGCACCGGCCCGATGGCCGGCGCGTTCGACATCACCCGTCCGCTGGATCCTAAAGTCGGCGACGTGATCCAGGCGATCATCAACAAGGGCTATCGCGACTTTGTCGGCAGCGTGGCCAAGGCGCGCGGCAAGAGTTACGACGCCGTCGATGCGATTGCCCAGGGTCGCGTGTGGACCGGCCAGCAGGCGCTCGAGCGTGGTCTGGTCGATCAGCTGGGCGGGCTCGACGACGCGGTGGCGCATGCCGCGAGTCTGGCCAAATTCGACAGGGGCTATCCGGTCCGTTACGAGGAAGCGCCGCAGGGCGGCTTCGAACGGTTCCTGATCGGCCTCAACCAGAGTGCCGCAATCCAGGTCATGCAGTCATGGGGCGTCCGCCTGCCTCGCTGGGTGTCCCAGCTGCCTGCGATGGCGCCGGAGCTGGAGCTGCTGCGCAATGCGAAGGCCGGTACGCCGAACGTCTATGCCGATTGCCTGTGCAGCCCTCGCTGACGCAGACGTGGCTGGTCACTCGAATACGTGAGCGATTTCCACTGGAAGCCGTTGCCGCGAATCGGCTACTGCTCCTGTGCCTCGACTTGTTTGCGCTGATCCTCGGCCTGCTTGTCGACCACTTTCTGCACATCCCTGGCCTTCTGCTCATCGGCTCGCAGGCTGTCGAAAGGCGTGGCGACAGGCGCCGGCTTCGCTTTCGGCTCGGGCGGCTTGCCCGAACATGCGCCAAGGGCGAGCACGCACAACAGGATTGGCAGCGACTTCATGGCGGTTTCCATCGGTGTGACGAAGGCAGAGTGTCCTTCCAGCCGGCATCCCAGGCAAGCGTATGGCGAGGATTGCGCCATTCCAGCTATGCGCGCCGGATCGGACGTTTTAAGCTGCCCGCATGAACCTCCGCTCCGACGCTTGGCAGCTGCAAGGCCATACCGCCCTGATCACCGGCGCCAGCAAGGGCATTGGCTACGCCACCGCACGCGAACTGGCCGGGCTGGGTGCGGATCTGCTGCTGGTGGCCCGTGACGAGGACCATCTCGAACAGGTCCGGGTGGAATTGGCCGACGAGTTTGCCGACGTTGAGATCCTGAGCTTTGGCGCCGATCTGGCCGAAGCGGAAGAATGTCTCGCGGTATTCGACTGGATCTCCGACCTGGGCGCACCGCTGTCGCTGCTGATCAACAACGTCGGCGGCAACCTGCCGAAGGACACGCTCGACTACGTCGACGATGAAGTTCGCACGATCTTCGAGCAGAACCTGTTCTCCGCCTTCGAGATGTGCCGGCTCGCGCATCCGCAGCTGGTGCAGCATGCGCATGCGGCGATCGTCAATGTCGGTTCGGTTTCCGGCATCACTCACGTGCGCACCGGTGCGCCGTACGGCATGAGCAAGGCGGCGCTGCATCAGCTCACCCGCAACCTGGCGGCGGAATGGGCCGTCGATGGCATTCGCGTCAACGCGGTGGCGCCGTGGTACATCCGAACCCAGCGCTCGGAGCCGGCGCTGGCCGACGACGACTATCTCGACGAAGTGCTCGATCGCACGCCGCTGCGGCGCATCGGCGAGCCGGAAGACGTGGCAGCTGCGATCGCCTTTCTGTGCCTGCCTGCCGCCAACTACATCACCGGCCAGATACTCGCGGTCGATGGCGGATTTCTCAGCTACGGCTTCTGATCTGCATGCAGTGCGGATCGTGGAGGCCGGTTCGCCGCAGCGCTGACGTCGGGCCGTGCCGGTCACCAGGGACGAGCCGATAGTCAACGGTTTGAGTAGCGCGGGAAAGCCGAAGCACCATCATGCTTCGCAGGGTTTCTCGTGCTTCAGAGCGAGCGCGTTGCCAGCTAGAATTCGGCGACATGTTCCTCGGCCGCGAAGCCCAGTGTCACCGCGCCGGCGCCCACGTTGACCATGCCGGTGATGCTCATCGGTGCTTCCATCAGCTCGACGCCGCATTCGTCGCACGCCGCGCGCAAGCCCGCGTAACCAGGCAGGTTCGACAGCACCCCCAGATCCCCGCCGTAGCTGACGCAGACCATCGGCACCAGCAGGCCGGCACGCACGCGTTGCATCGCGTAGCCGAACAGCGCTTCGGCACCCTGCTCGAAACCGCGCACCTTGCCCACCGGTCCGGTTTCGCCGCGGTAGCAGCGCAGCAGCGGCTTGATATCCAGTGCGGAGCCGAGCATGGCGCTGAACAGGCTGACGCTGCGGTCGTTCTTTTTCTTGGCGCGCGCACGCAGGTAGTAAAGATCCCGCGGCAACATGTAGCCATAACTGTTGTTCGCGATGTGGATGAGCCTCTCGCGGATCGCTGCGGGCGTTTCGTCCGCCTGGATCATCCGGCCTGCTTCGTAGATCGCGGGCGCCGCACCGGCAAAGATGTTGCGGGTGTCGATCACGCGCATCATGAAGGGCCCGGGCACACCGGCCTGCTCGCGTGCCTGCCGGTAGTTCTTGAGGATGCCGAAACTGGCGCGATTCACGTGCTCGTTGATCGGGCTGCGGGTGGCCGTGATCGTCAGGCAGAACACGCAGTCGTGATCCAGCACCAGTTTCTCGAGGAACAGCTTCTGCACGTCCTCGGCCGGGCACGGCTCGGTTTCCGCCGAATGGCTGCGGCTGCCAAGCCTGCGGTCGATGAAACGCTGGAGTTCGACCGGCTCGCGGTCGTCCATGAAAACCTCGCCGTCCACGCGCACGGTGATCGGCATCACGGTGACCCGATGTTGCTGCAGGAACGCCGGCGAGAGGTCGCACGCCGCGTCGATCGCCAAGCCCATTCGCATTGCCGTTTTCCCCGATCAATGGTTGTGCGGAACATATCATGCGGATCGATGGTTCGATGCTGCTTTCGACTTTCAAAACTGGCGACGCCCATGCAGGCCACTTAAGATGGCGCGACATCAAATGACCTTTCGCCGGCGTGGCGTCGCCGGTAACGTGATCGAGCATCCCACTCATGAAAAACAAGCAGGAAATCGTCTCCAACTGGCTGCCGCGATACACCGGCACCGCGCTGGAGCAGTTCGGTCAGCACATTCTGTTGACCAACTTCGGTCACTACGTGGAGCTGTTTGCGCAATGGCACGGCGTGGAGGTGCAAGGGCGTGATCGCCCGATGCCGAACGCCACTGCCGACGGCATCACCCTGATCAACTTCGGCATGGGCAGCCCGAATGCCGCCACGGTGATGGACCTGCTCAGCGCCATCGAACCGAAGGCCGCGCTGTTCCTGGGCAAGTGCGGCGGGCTCAAGAAGAAGAACCAGCTTGGCGACCTGGTGCTGCCGATCGCCGCGATCCGTGGCGAAGGCACCAGCAACGATTACCTGCCGCCGGAAGTACCGGCGTTGCCGGCGTTCCAGCTGCAGCGTGCGGTCTCCACCATGATCCGCGACCTCGGCCACGACTACTGGACCGGAACCGTCTACACCACCAATCGCCGCGTGTGGGAACACGACGACACGTTCAAGGACTATCTGCGCCGCACCCGATGCATGGCAGTGGACATGGAAACCGCCACCATCTTCGCCGCCGGCTTCGCCAACCGCATTCCCTGCGGCGCGCTGCTGCTGGTCTCCGACCAGCCGATGATTCCGGAAGGCGTGAAGACCGAGGCCAGCGACCGCCAGATCACCTCCTCATTCGTGGAAGCGCACATCAAGATAGGTGTGGAGGCATTGAAGCTGGTCCGTCGCAACGGGCGCAGCGTAAAGCACTTGCGGTTTGAAGGCG
>JBDTZX010000467.1:0-19214 GCA_040004895.1 Rhodanobacter sp.
CGGACGAATACCGTCACATCTGGGGACTGGATGCGGACGTGGAGGTCACGGTCGAGTTGTTGTCTCGCCTGGTCCATCCGGACGATCGCGACGCAGTGGGGACACAGCGGCCTGATCGTTCCGATTGGCTGGCCTATGCGGAATTCCGGCGCGTCGATCCCCGGACCGGAGAAATCCGCTGGATTGCACGTCGTGGCGAAGTGGTTTCCCTGGACGGAACTGCTCCGCGCTTCGTCGGCATCGCCATGGACATCACCGATCGGAAGAGATCCGAGCAAGCGCTGGCGGAGAGCGAAAGTCGCGTGCGTGAGCTGGCGGAGAAATTAGACGTCAAGGTCATCCGGCACCGCAATGTCCGCTTGCTGATGAAACAGCTTGCACTGGATGCGGAACGCAGCGGAAGACGCTCCGCGGGTACCGTGATGCTGGCCGAGATGCTGAGAAAGTCGGTGGCCCAGGTCAGTCGTTTCGCGGCGGAGAATCCCGTCACTCCGATCGGCGACCGGATCGCCCGCGAGATCGAAGAGGCGTTCGGAAAAGCACACGGCTGGATGGATCATGTGCATGATGATTGATCCCGTGGTTTGAGCCGGATTCGTCTTCACAGGTTACGGACGGCACGGCGCCTATAACGAGTGCACTCGACACGACCGGAGCACAGCGGATGAACAGCAATGAATTCGAAGGTGTGGCACGCAACATCGGCGGCCGGGTGCAGGACGCTGCAGGTGCGCTGGCAGGCGACCCGGGGCTGCAACTGAAAGGCAAGGCGCAGCAGCTGGCCGGCGAGATCCAGGCCAGGAGCGGCGAGGCACTCAGCAGTGCACGCGAGATGGCTGCAGCGCGTCCGGTGGGTTCGATGCTGATTGCCGCAGCGATCGGTTTTGCATTGGGCGCGCTCTGGGCCCACCGGGACTGAGCCGATCCGCAAGCCCGGGTCGATGCCTCATCGGATCATTTCACTCGTGCGCCCATTCCTTCGGCGATCGACTGCCGCGCCTGGCGCATGACTCCGGGCGACTGGACTCTGGTTGCGAAAACATCGCCGTCGTGGAGGTGCACATGAAGGCAAATCTGGATACGCTGCGTCAGCTGCCGACGGATTGAATCGTCTGGCAGATGGTGTGCCTGCACGACGCTGCAGGCTGGATAGGTCCAGGGCAGAGCGCAAGGAGTTTCCTGACGATGAACGCGACATGGCGGCATCGTTTCTTGTGCATGCCGCTGCTCGGCCTGATCGTCGTCGCCGTCCATGCTGGCGGCGCATCGGCGACAGACGACGAGGCGCGCGCGGCCGCGCTGGTGGCGCGGATGACTCTGCCGGAAAAGGTCGCACAGACGCAAAGCAGCGCACCGGCCATTCCGCGGCTTGGCGTTCGTGCATACGACTGGTGGAACGAAGGCCTGCACGGCATGGCTCGAAGCGGCCATGCCACGGTGTTTCCGCAAGCCATCGGTCTGGCGGCCAGCTGGAATCCGATGTTGCTGCAGCAGGTCGGCAGCACGGTTTCGACCGAGGCGCGCGCCAGGTTCAATGCCGCTGGCGCCGGCCACGATCATCCGCGTTATCAGGGCCTGACCATCTGGTCGCCGAACATCAACATTTTCCGCGATCCGCGCTGGGGCCGCGGGCAGGAGACCTATGGCGAAGACCCGTACCTCACCGGACAGCTCGCGATCGGTTTCATTCGAGGCATCCAGGGTGACGACCCGAAGCATCCGCGCGCGATCGCCACGCCCAAGCACTTTGCGGTGCACAGCGGACCGGAATCCGGCCGCCATGGCTTCGACAGCGATGTCTCGCCGCACGACCTCGAAGCAACCTATCTGCCGGCGTTCCGTGCGGCCATCAGTGAAGGTCACGCCGGTTCGGTGATGTGTGCATACAACGCACTGCACGGCACGCCGGTTTGCGCGGACAGCGCGTTGCTGACCACGCTGCTGCGCAAGAACTGGGGTTTCGCGGGCTATGTGGTGTCCGACTGCGATGCCGTCGACGACATGACCGAGTTCCACTATTTCAGGCCGGACGATGCGCAGTCATCCGCTGCCGCGATTGCAGCCGGCACCGATCTGGACTGTGGCACCGCGTATGCCGGTCTGCTCGAAGCGGTGCGCAAGGGTTACGTCAAGGAATCCGTACTCGACGACGCGCTCGTGCGTCTGTTCGCCACCCGCTATCGCCTCGGCGAAATGGATCCAAACGATGACCGCCGGGATGCGGATATCGGCCTCGATCAGATCGACAGTGCAGCGCATCGCCAGCTGGCCTTGCAGGCCGCACTGCAATCGATGGTGCTGCTGAAGAATGCGCATGCCACGTTGCCGCTGCGCAGCGGGTCACGGCTGGCGGTGATCGGTCCCAACGCCGATACGATCGAGACACTGGAAGCCAATTACCATGGCACGTCGCGTGCTGCGGTAACGCCGCTGCAGGGACTGCGTGAGCGCTTCGGCGCCGACCACGTGCGCTATGCACAGGGCGCACCGATCGCTGCCGGTGTGCCGGTGCCGGTGCCTGAAAATGCACTGCGAAACAAGACCGGCAACGGTCTGCTGGGGGAGTACTACGACACGCTCGATTTCAGCGGTGCACCGCGCGTGACCCGCACCGATCGAACGATCGATTTCGACTGGGATCACGTGGCGCCGGCCGAGGGCACGGCGGCCGACCGCTTTGCCGTGCGCTGGAGTGGCCAGCTGCTTCCGCCGGGGGCCGGCGACTATACCCTGGTCGTGCATGTGGACCGCTGTTTCGATTGCTCCGGGCACGACCCGATGCGCCTGTATCTCGATGGCAAGCAGCTGCTCGCCGATGCCGGCGACGGTACCCAGATGCAGGCAACATTGCATTTCGTCGACACGCGTCCACATGCGATGCGTCTGGAACTGGTGCACAGCGGGCAGGATCAGGGCGTGCGCCTGCAATGGCTTGCGCCTGCCCCGGCGCAGCTGGCGCAAGCCGCTGCGGCGACGACGAACGCCGATGCAGTCATTGCCTTTGTCGGCCTGTCGCCGGATGTCGAAGGCGAGGAACTGCAGATCGACGTGCCCGGTTTCGAAGGCGGCGACCGAACCGATATCGCCTTGCCGGCGGCACAGCAGGCCCTGCTTGAACGCGTCGCCGCCAGTGGCAAGCCGCTGGTGGTCGTGCTGATGTCCGGCAGTGCCGTCGCATTGAACTGGGCACAGCAGCACGCCGATGCCATCGTGGCGGCGTGGTATCCGGGGGAAGAAGGTGGTCGCGCCATCGCCCGGACACTGGCTGGCGACTACAACCCGGGCGGCCGGCTGCCGGTGACGTTCTATCGGTCGACCAGGGACCTGCCGCCATTCGTGAGCTATGCCATGAATGGGCGCACCTACCGCTATTTCAGCGGCGCGCCGCTGTATCCGTTCGGATACGGGCTGAGCTATACGCACTTCGCGTATGGCCGTCCCGAACTTTCCGCCACGCGGCTTGCCGCCGGCAACACGTTGACCGTCAGTGCCCTGGTGCGAAACGACGGCGATCGCGCGGGAGACGAGGTGGTTCAGGTGTATATGGACAGCCCCGATCTGCCGTCGGCACCGCGGCATGCACTCGTGGCTTTCCAGCGCGTCCACCTGGCGCCAGGCGAGAGCCATCGGATGCAGTTCGAGCTGTCGCCAAGGCAATTGAGCGTCGTCGACGCCGCCGGTCGACGTGCAATGGCAGCGGGTCGCTATCGTCTGTCGGTCGGTGGTGGCCAACCGCTCGGCGCATCTGCTGCTGCTGTGGAATTCATGATTGATGGGCACTTCGCGTTGCCTCGCTGAACTGCAACGCGCGGTGTTTGCCATCGCATTCACCCCGGGCCGTGCATCAGAACCACTCCATACCGGAGAACACTCATGCCTTCACGCGAAACCCATCGATCGATGATTCGTCCATCTTCAACTGGTCGTTGATCCGGGATTCGAACAGGCAGGGTTCGAGATATCTGCACCTTGGGTGCCGTTGCAGCGGTCAACGTGAAACCGGGTGCCAGACGATTCCAGGCGACGCTTTCCATACAGGGAGAATCTGTCGCACGGGCAATGCGGATGGCGAAACCGACGAAGCAGGGAGCTGATCGAACGTATCAACAGCTGCACCCCCACCGTGATGGCTGGCCTCACGCCACTCTGGTAGTCGCCGTGCCCAGATGCCGGATTCACACGGAACGCTGAATCATGTTCGATGCGACTTCCGGCGCCGGCTGCCCTTGACTGGGCTGGTTAATGCATCGTCATTCGCCACGATATTTTCGAGATCCTCTGGCACCTTCGATTTTTCGTCGACGCTTTCGCGGGCCGGAACGTTTTGCGTCGAACGATCGACGCTGCCGAATACCGGTGGTACGGAGAACTGTGAGTTGTGCTCGAGACGAGCGCTGCGCTCTGACATGACGGCCTCGGGTGGAGTGAATGCATCAACCGGAAAGAGAGGCGAACATGCGCGGACGGGCATCAACGCGGAGTGACGTTGTCGGTATTGCGTGCATCACGCATCTTCTTTCACTTAGCGTGATGAATACTTGTTGCGCCGATCGTCCGGTCATGAGATGACCGCAACGACATCAAACATCCTGCGCAGAGGTCTGCCGGACAGGGTGAGACGACGGCCAGCATGCGAGGGCAGGGGAAGGCCAGCGACAACCTTGACGAGGCGTTGAAAGAATCATTTCCCAGCAGCGATCCAGTGTCGCCTTTCTTTCCTGCGAAAGTCCGGAACGACGATTGATGACGTATCGCGATCTCAGGATCGAGATCACCCGCAGTGGCGCGCGATTGCGCAGGGATGCGATCGAGGGCGAACCAATTCGTTTTCGCCGCGGTGGTGCGTTTCGGGTCTGATGGTGTGAAGAATCCTCGGCAAGCGGGATTCGCGGTACGACCCGCTAAATCACGTTTTTCCGCGGCCTGCCGATCGAGACAGAGCGGGGCAATTTCAATTTTTGCTTTATTTTCACCTTAAAAGGTGAAAACATGCAGGAATGAGCCTGCTGCTGACCTCCCGTCAATCCAACATCCTGGACTTCATCCGCGCCCGTGTGGAGCAGGGCGGCCAGGCGCCGACACTGGACGAGATCGGCAAGGCGATGGGCTTGGCCAACGTCAGCGCGGTTTTAAAGCACGTGCGCTCGCTGGAAGCCAAGGGTCGACTGGTGATCGAGCCGAACCGCTCGCGCGGCATCCGTCTTGTGACTGCGCTGGATCCGATCGATGCAGACACCATGGACTTGCCGCTGGTCGGCCGGATCGCCGCTGGCGAACCGCTGTTTTCCGAGTCACGGATCGAACGCACACTGCGTGTGTCGCGCTGGCTGTTTCGGCTGCAGCCGGATTACCTGGTTCGCGTGGTCGGTGATTCGATGCACGACGAAGGCATCTTCGACCAGGACATCGTCGGCGTGCATGCCACACCGGTGGCGCGTCACGGCCAAGTGGTCGCGGCGCGGGTCGGCGGCAATCAATTCACCATCAAGCGGTTGCACTGGAAGGGCGATGTGATCCGGCTGTTGCCGAACAGCCCCGGTTATCGGCCGATCGATCCGGACTCGACCGAGGATTTCGCCATTGAAGGCCTGTTCGCCGGCTTGTTGAGAGGCAGCTGATGAGTGCACTGGTGGCCTTGTCGAGCATGCTCGATGCACACCAGATCTGGCGCGGTCGAGCCGAGCCGTTGCCGGCTGGCGATCAGCCGACCGGATGGGCGGCACTCGATGCAGCATTGCCGGCTGGCGGCTGGCCGGATGCGTCACTGTCCGAAATCCTGTTGCCGGCCGATGGCGTCGGCGAGTTGCGCCTGCTGCTGCCCACGCTTGCCAGGCTGAGTCACACGGCCCGGTCGATCGTTGTAGTGACGCCACCGTATGCACCATGTGTGGCGGGCTGGCAACAGCATGGCGTCGATATGCGGCGGGTGGATATTGTTGCTGCGCCGGAGGCCAACGTGTTGTGGGCCACCGAGCAGTGTCTGCGTTCGGGCTGCTGTGCCGCCGTGCTTGCATGGCCGCGTCAGGCTGATGACCGCGCGTTGCGCCGCCTGCAGGTGGCAGCCGATACCGGGCGTGCGCTGGCATTTGTGTTTCGCGATCGACGTCATCTGTGCAGTGCTTCCCCGGCGGCATTGCGGCTGGAAATTGAAACGGCTCCGTGTGTCCGGGTGTGGGTGCGCAAATGTCGTGGCGGCGTGGCGCCGACGCAGCCTTTTCCGCTTGCCCGTTCGCTGCATTGATGGTGGCCGGTGATGTTGTGGGCTTGCATACTGTTGCCGCAACTCGCGTTGGATGGCGTGCTTCGCCGTCGCGCGAATGATGATCCGCTGGTGCTGGTGGACGGTGCAGTCAACGCGCGCACCATCGTGGCGGCGAATGCATCGGCGCGTGCTGCGGGTCTGTGCGTCGGCCAGCGCCTGATCGCTGCACACGCGCTGCTTGCGCAATTCGATGTGTTGCCTTGTGATCACCAGGTCGTGGATCGCTGGCAGCGATTCCTGGCTGCAGTGGCGTATCGCTACAGCTCCGAGGTGAGCCTGCTGCCGCATGCGATCGTGCTGGAAGTCAGCCGGAGCCTGGGGCTGTTCGGCCCCTGGCCAGCGTTCGAGAACATGTTGCGTGTCGATTTCACGGCGCTTGGTTTTCGTCACCGCATCGCGCTCGCACCCACGCCGCAAGCGGCGTATGTGCTGGCCGGTATCCTGGATGGCTCGGCGGTGCTGGAGCCCGCACACCTGCGCGATGCCCTGCAGCCGGTGCCGATCCGCAAGAGCCGTCTGCCGTCGGCTTCCATCGATGTCTTGTCCGGCATGGGCATTCGCACGCTGGGCCAGTTGCTGAAGCTGCCGCGTGACGGTCTGCGCCGACGTTTCGGCAGCGAGTTGCCGGAGGCGATCGATCGATTGCTCGGCGATCTGCCTTCGGGGCTCGGCAACTATCGCCCGCCGGACAAATTCGACCTGCGTGTCGAACTTGCGCATGAGGTGGAAAACATTGCCGCGCTGTTATTTCCGCTGCGTCGGATGACCAGCGATCTCGGCGCATACCTGGCGGGTCGGGATGGCGGTGTGCAGCGATTCGTGCTCAAGCTCGAACATCGCGACGGCTGGGCGACCGAACTGAAGATCGGGCTGCTGTCGCCGGAGCGCGACGCAGGCATGCTGTTCGAACTGACGCGTGGACGGCTTGAGCAGGTGCAGTTACCCGAATCGGTACTCGCCTTGCAGCTGATTGCGCGCGACCTGCCCAGCTTCGTGCCGACCGGCCGTGACCTGTTCGACGAACGCCCTGTGAATGCGTTGCCGGTCGAGCAGTTGCGCGAACGCCTGCGTGCTCGGCTGGGTGATCGCGCCGTCTACCGCTTGGGCAGCACCACCGATCCGCGCCCCGAACGCGCGCAGGCAATCACCGAATCCAGCGCCGGTTACCACGAGCCGCATCCCCGGCCAACCTGGTTGCTGGATCGCCCGATCCCGTTGCGCGGTCCGATGCCGCGCATCCTGGCCGGCCCCGAGCGACTGGAAACCGGTTGGTGGGATGGCGCCGAAGCATGCCGCGACTACTACGTGATCGAGACCTCGCTGGGACAGCATGCGTGGGCGTTTTGCCAGCCGGGTGAGCAGATCGGCTGGATGCTGCAGGGCTGGTTCGCATGAATGGCTACGCCGAACTGCATTGTCTGTCTGACTTCTCTTTTGCTCGCGGAGCGTCGAGTGCGCGCGAACTGTTCGAACGTGCCAGCGCATGCGGCTACAGCGCGCTGGCGATCACCGACGAATGTTCGCTGGCCGGCATCGTGCGCGCCTACAAGGCATCGAACGAGACCGGCCTGAAACTGATTGTGGGCGCCGAGTTCCAGCTCGACGATGGCCCGAAGCTGGTGCTGCTGTGCGAGAACAAGCAAGGCTATACGGAACTCTGCCGGTTGATCACGCGCGGACGGCGGGCCTCGGAAAAAGGCACGTACAGACTGACCCGCGCGGACCTGGGAGACGGGATGCCGGGCACGCTGGCACTTTGGATTCCGCAAGTGCAACCGGACATTGCGCATGGCCGCTGGATGCGTGCGACCTTCGGCGACCGCGCATGGCTTGCGGTGGAACTGCACCGTGGCCCCGACGATGCAGCGCGTCTGCGCCAACTGCATGCGACAGGTCACGTGCTGGATCTCCCACTGGTGGCCAGTGGCGATGTGCACATGCATGTGCGCCGTCGCCTGGCGCTGCAACACACTCTCACCGCGATCCGCCATCGCGTATCGATCGCCGAAGCGGGCGCGCTGATGTTCCGCAATGGCGAACGGCATCTTCGTCGAGGCAATGTCCTGACTGATATCTACCCCGAGACCTTGTTGCAGGAAAGTATGCGGATCGCAGAACGTTGCGTGTTTCATATGAGTGAACTCGAATATCGATACCCGACGGAACTGGTGCCGCAAGGTCACACGCCGGCCAGCTGGTTGCGCCAGCTGGCCGACAAAGGCATGCAATGGCGCTGGCCGGACGGCGCCAGTGCAAGGGTGCGCAAGTTGATCGACGACGAACTGGCACTGATCGCATTCAAGAGTTACGAACCGTTTTTCCTCACCGTGCATGACATTGTCCGTTTTGCCCGCAGCGAGGGGATTCTCTGTCAAGGCCGCGGTTCGGCCGCGAATTCCGCTGTGTGTTTTGCGCTCGGCGTGACCGAGGTGGATCCAGACATCAACACGCTGCTGGTGGCGCGTTTCATCAGCGCGGATCGCGACGAACCACCCGACATCGATGTGGATTTCGAGCACGAACGTCGCGAGGAAGTCATCCAGTACATCTACGGAAAATACGGGCGTGAGCGTGCCGCGCTGGCCGCCACCGTGATCTGCTATCGCGGCCGCAGCGCGGTTCGCGATGTGGCCAAGGCGCTCGGTCTGCCGCTGGATCAGGTGGAGCAGCTGAGTGACATGCATGCGCGCGGCAACGGCGACAGCACGGTGGGCGAACTGTTGCGTGAGCGCGGCTTCGACCCGGAAAGCCCGATCATCCGACGTGTGTTGAAGCTCACCGACGAATTGCGTGGCATGCCGCGGCATCTGTCACAACATGTCGGTGGCTTCGTGATCTCCGATACCTCGCTGGCCGAAATGGTGCCGGTGGAAAACGCGGCGATGCCGGACCGCACGGTCATCCAGTGGGAGAAGGACGATCTGGATTACATGCGCATGCTGAAAGTCGATTGCCTGGCACTGGGCATGCTGACCTGCTTGCGAAAATGTTTCGGCCTGCTTGAAAACGAGCACGGCGTCGTCAAGACGATAGCGACGATCGAGCCGGATGACGATCGCACCTACGAAATGATTCAGCGCGCCGACACCGTCGGCGTCTTCCAGATCGAAAGCCGTGCGCAGATGGCGATGCTGCCCCGACATCGACCGGCGAATTTCTACGACCTGGTGATCCAGGTGGCGATCGTGCGTCCCGGCCCGATCCAGGGCGACATGGTGCATCCGTATCTGCGCCGCCGGAACGGCGAAGAAGAAGTCGACTATCCGTCGGAAGCCTTCAGGGAGGTGCTGGAGCGCACTTTGGGTGTACCGCTGTTCCAGGAACAGGTGATGAAACTGGCCATGGTCGCAGCCGACTTCACCGCGGACGATGCCGACAAGCTGCGTCGATCGATGGCCGCATGGAAACGTCATGGCGGGCTGGAGCCGCATCGCGAAAAGCTGATGCAAGGCATGTTGAAGAACGGATACACGGCGGAATTCGCGGTGCGCATCTTCGAACAGATCAAAGGCTTCGGGTCGTACGGCTTTCCGGAATCGCACGCAGCCAGCTTCGCGAATCTTGTCTACGCGTCGTGCTGGCTGAAATGCCACTATCCGGCGGCATTCGCCTGCGCGCTGCTCAACTCACAGCCGATGGGCTTCTATGGCCCCAGTCAGATCGTGCAGGATGTGCAGCGCCATCACGTGGTCGTGCGGCCAGTGGATGTGCGTTTCAGCGCCTGGGATTGCACGTTGGAAGCCGAACTGCGCGACATGACCGCCAAGCGCGCGATCCGGCTGGGCCTGCGCATGGTGCGCGGCTTTCCCGAAGCTGCAGCGCTTCGCCTGGTTGCGGCACGCGAGCAGCATTGTTTCTCCGACATTGCCGATCTGTGCATGCGCGCTGGTCTCGATCCGCGACAGCAGGGTCTGCTGGCTGACGCGGCGGCCTTGCGCGGGATGGTCGGTCATCGATATCGCGCTCGATGGGCAGTTGCCGGTGTCGAGACGCAGTTGCCGTTGTTCGGCAACCGCAGCCCATCCGAACAGGCCGTGATGCTGCCGCTGCCCACGCAGGCTGAAGATACACAGGCCGACTATGCACGGATGGGACTCAGCCTCGGGCCGCATCCGTTGCAACAGATCCGTGCGCGATTGCACGCCGCCAGCTGCATCGATGGAAATGCGCTGCGCAAGCAACCCCACAACAGTCGCGTACGGGTGGCCGGACTGGTGACTTCACGTCAACAGCCACAGACGGCCAGTGGCATCATCTTCATGACGCTGGAGGACGAACATGGCCTGATCAACATCGTCGTATGGCGACACATTGCGGAATCACAGCGTCGCCCGTTGCTGCAGGCGCGCCTGCTCGCCGTAGATGGGCAGTGGGAGAACGTGGAGGGTGTCAGTCACCTGATCGCGCATCGGTTGCATGATCTCACCGCCTTGCTGGGCGCGTTGGATGCAAGGTCACGCGACTTCCATTGATCAGGGCATGCGGCGCTAAGCGCCGCGTGCCCGCATCCACCGCTCAGATCACGCGCAGCAGCAGCAATACCAGAATGATGACGACGACGATCCCGAGACCGCCGACCGGACGATAGCCCCACGAACGGCTATACGGCCAGGCGGGAATGGCGCCGATCAGAAGCAGAACGAGAACGATGAGCAGAATGGTCGAGAGAGCCATGATTTTCCCCTGAGTCGCAAACATGTGCGGGCTGGCGCTGCCAGTTGGTGTGAAATGTCACGCAGCCATCAGTTGGATGGCGATCGCACAATGGCAATGTCACTGTGGATGAATCGTCAAGTGTCGCGATGTCCTTTTCCTAGCGGGCAGCGTGACGAAACAAAACATTGCATCGGCGTATATCGCCGGAGATTTCCCGCCGCCGCTCAGGCTGGAGCAGGGTAGGGCGCCTTTTTCAGCGGCTTCGAAAGATGCACCGCATTGCTCGCCATGGTCTTGATCGTGCTGGCCAGCTTCGCCGGGGTGCGCGGCAGATCCTTGTAATTGACGCTGCCCATCGCCTCGCCGACCCAATAGGCGGACCTGCCTCCGGGAATCGTGAAACCGAGATCGGCCAGCGCCTGATAGAGCTCTGCAGTGACATGGTGCGCGCCGTCCTCGTTGCCGACGATGCCGACGATCGCGACACGGCCAAAGGTCGGATAGCGCCCTTTCTCGTCGATCTCGCCGAGGAAGGCATCCATCCGTTCCAGCACACGCTGCGTCATGCTGGACGATTGGCCCATCCAGATCGGCGTGGTGAACACCAGGATGTTGGCGTCGAGGATTTTCCTGCGCAGCGCCGGCCATTCGTCGCCTTTGCCCTCGTCGGCCTTCACACCGGGCTTGACGTTATAATCCGCAACCCGCTCGGATGAGGTTTCGACGCCATGTCTGGCAAGCGCGCGCAGGATTTGCCCGAGTAGCTTCTGCGTGGACGATTCTTCCAGGCCGGATTTGAGCGTGCAGTTCAGGCCGAACGCGGACAGCGTGGTCGAGGTCTTGCTGGCGGTCGCCATGATCGTGTTCCTGCTGATGGATGCGGCGAGACTACGATGCAGGACGTCGCCCCGCCATGAAGGGAGGTCGTGATCGCCGAGGCGATATGTTCACGGGTTACCAGCGACCATCATGCGATACACGTCAGGTTTCAGGATCCCAGTTGGAAGAGGCGGTCTATCCAAGATTTGCCGAGCGCGGACGAACCTACGTCTATGTGCTGCCGTGTCGTGACGAGGATCTGCTGAAGGTGGGATTCTCGCGCGATCCGCTGGAAAGGTTCCATACGCTGCATCCGCGCTTCTTTGATTTCTTCGACCTTGAGCGAGGGCTGCTCATCGAAGTCGACCATCTGCGCGATGCGCGTCGCATCGAACGTCTGTTCATCGATACGTTTCGCGCCGAACGGGCGCCTGCACCGCTGGCTGTGCGTCGCGCTGCAGCCGGTCACACCGAATGGTATCGAGGCATCGATGCCTTGGTGACAGACATGGCCCGCAATGTATGTGTGGCGGAAGGGTTTGTTCTGCATTCGCCTCTGCGCCCGTGGCTGCAGGACCGGTTTTCTGGATGGGCCGACCGATTATTCCAGTGGTCGTCGCAGATGCTGGAAATGGTCGAATACGACTATTTCAACCCTGGAGCCGGTACAACCGGCTCGGGCGAACGACGTCACGAAAGGGTCCTGCGTGAAGTGCTGGATGCCTATGCTGCATTCGGGATCGATTTGCGGGCAGAGCT
Organism: Rhodanobacter sp.; assembly: GCA_040004895.1. GTDB lineage: Bacteria > Pseudomonadota > Gammaproteobacteria > Xanthomonadales > Rhodanobacteraceae > Rhodanobacter. Next base: position 12,497 of record JBDTZX010000467.1, read on the forward strand.
TCCCGATGCTGTCTCCGACTGGTACCAAAACGAAGGATTTTTCGATCGCCGCCAATGACACCGCGCGCACCCCAAGGTCGAAGAGTTCGAACACGTCAAGTTGACGCAGCCGGTCGCATCTTTGCATCGATGAACGTGGCCCATGTTTGTGACATGGAGAGCAGCAAAACCCGATATCCAGTGAGGAATACCGCATGAGCAAGATCGCCTACGATGACCAGACATTCGACTTCGAGACCGTACGTGAACGGATGGATACGGATTTGTCGAAGGAACTTCAAGGCAGTTACGACACCGATCAGGATTTCTTCGACGCCTATGTGATTGCCCACACACAGAAGTATGGTCAGAGATTTGTCGTGGGCTGACCTGAAAGAGACTGCTTCATCGCATTCTCATCGTAAGCGAATGCGGACGTAGCACCATATCGTCGTTCATTTGAGCTGCCAGAGGCTGCTTCGGCAATTTTGGCGTGCCTCGGCGGATTGCGTGGCTCTGTTCCGGATGATCGACGCGACTGTCATTCCCGTACGCTGCATGTAGGTACAAGCCGACATCCGCGCCGTTTTACGCATGTCACATTCCAGTCCGGGGTGGAGATTGCGCAGGAGGCCGGCTCATCCCAATCCTTTTATCTGGATGGGGTGTCTTCATGGTGACTATTGAGCTCAGACCTTCGGCGTCGGGTGGCTGGAATGTCTGCCGTTCCCACATAACGCTCTTCAGCGACATGCAGCTCGCAGCTGCGATAAGGCTGGCGAGGGAAATGGCGCGTGACGAGCATCAGCGCTTTGGCAGGCACATCTGTGTTGAAATGCCCGGGCCGGTGTCCACGGTCATGTTGGCGCGGTATGGAAACGCGTGCAACGCAGCCGCCAGGGACATGCTTGCAGCCTGATCGTGTTGTGCAGCTGTAACTATCGAAGTCAAGGACGTGACTGGGGCGATAAGGCAACTCTTCGCTGTCTGCGGGCATTGATGACATCTTGTAATGCATCGCATGGCATCCTAATTTGAGGTAGCCCGACCAAGGAGGGCCTGAAATGATCAACGTGATCCTGGTGGATGATCATGAGCTGGTACGCACCGGCTTCCGGATGATTTTGCAGCAACAGCCGGATATAGCGATCGTCGGTGAAGCCGGTAGCGCGGAAGAGGGTCTGCGTCTGATCCGCTCGCTGTCGCCCGACATCGCACTGGTGGACGTTCATATGCCTGGCATGAGCGGTATCGAGCTCACCGAACGCGTCTCCCGCTCGAAATTGTCCACGCATATCGTCATCGTGACGGTGGTAGACGACGCGCGTTTTCCCAAGCGTCTGCTCGATGCCGGTGCACTCGGCTATCTGACCAAGGGATGCAGCGCCGATGAGCTGGTGTCTGCGGTGCGACAGGTCGCTGCGGGGCGGCGCTATCTCGCACCTGCGGTGGCGCAGCAGCTGGCATTGGCGACTCTCGATGGCAACGGCTCGCCGTTCGACGTCCTGTCGAGTCGGGAACTCGAGGTGGCAATGATGCTGGTTCACGGCAAGCCGCTGACTGTCATTGGCGAGCAACTCAACCTTAGTCCGAAAACCGTATCGACCTACAAGCAGCGCCTGATGGAAAAACTGCATGTCGACCACGTCTTGAGCCTGGCACACCTGATGACAGTGCATGGCTTGCTCGAGAATCCCAACCATCATGTCGGAAGCTGACTGACCCGGGCGATCAGCCGGATCAGCCTCTTGCAGGAAACAAAAAAAAGCCGGACCCAGGTCCGGCTTTCTTGTTTGTCCGGACAGCCGGCTTCAGCCAGCCGATTCGCTCCCGAGTCCATCATCCTGCGAACTCGTCATGCGCTTTTCTTCATGCATCGGAACGACCGGCTTGACCGGAACTGCATTCAGAAGATCGCCTTGCGTCGGTGCGGGGGGGCGAACCTCCGTGGTCACGGTCGCAGCGGTTTTGGCCCGGGAGTCGGTGGTTGCCAGCGTCACGTCGTCGTTGACGTTCCGATCAGCCGGAGTTTTTTCCGTCATCGGCACCGCAACCCGAGCAGGCTGTTGATCGACCGGCTGAGGCCGATCCGCTTGGACCAATGGCTCCGCAACCGCAGTCACCATCGTGGCCACTGGCGCCAGCACTGCATCCGGCAGAACATTTCTCGTTTGTGGAGATCGATCAGCGGGAGTCTGTGGTAAGTAGGCAGTCAAGACCGCCGGCACGACCTTGACGGCGTCGGTAGCGACTGGCGATGTCACGTGCTGAGAAAGCGGCGGCAACGTAGGCAGGTTGAATGCAACGGGCGGCGGCGACCCGGCGACGCTGCCCGAGACGATTGCAGGATGGTCATCCGCGTGCGATGGCTCTTCCGCCGCGACCCGCGCCGGTCGGACGTCAACCTCAGCCATGACCGATGCGGCATCCGGCACCGGAGGCTGCATCACCATCGATGCACTGACGCCATTTGCTGCATGCTCTAACGAACGGTCGACATTGGCCGCAGGCTTCGCTGCGCCGTTCGCGGCTATTGCCTGATCGGAGGAGTGGTGGCGAGATTCCATCTGCCCCTTCGAGGGCCCTTCCATTTCATCCCGATCTTCATCATCAAGTGCTTGTGCCGCATCGGCATTGGTACCCGCTGGGATCGCGTCATCATGACGGCGCCGACGCCGACCACCGCGCCGCCCACGCCGACGACGTGACTGGCTGCCGTCGGCATCGACAGCGTTCTCCGCATCTTCCGGCGTGGCTGCTTCCATTGCCGGTGTCAGCAGCTCCGCGTCCTTGGCAGCATCGTCTAGCGGCGCAGCGACCGGACGTTCACTGACGGCCTCCCGCGGCGGGCGCTCGACCTTGGGCTGCTGCTGGATTTGGGGCTGCGGATTCGGTTTGCGTTCCGGCCGCGCAGCATTTTCCGTTACCTGTCGGGGGCTGCGTTCAGCCCGCGCATTCTGTGCTTGGGGCTGTTGCGACTGGCGTGGTTGCGACTCGCTGCCGCGCGGGCGACTGTTTCTGGACTGTTGTGTTCCGGTCTTCTGCGCATTGGCCGGTCCGGACTCGCGGCGCGGCCGCGAAGACGCGTTGGCCTGCGCACCATTGCTCCGACCCGCGCGCTCGTCACGTCGGCCATCCCTTGCATTGCTCTTTGCGTCGGCCCGCTGCGCCGAAGCCGGAGACACAGGATCCGCGCCTCGGAACCAGCCGAGCAGGCGGGAGATGACGCCACCACCGGTAGCGGTGGCGATGATTGGCACGGACACCGGCTGACGTCGAGCGGCTGGCGGCGCGACAGCGAGCGGTACGGCGGTTTCCTCGCGCAACGGGGCAGGGCTGGAGGGCACGATACCGCTCACCGCGGGCTGTTCGCCGCTGCCCAGAGCCTGGCCCATCTTCGGCAATTCAGCCGTTTCAACAGTCGTCAGACGCTCGTAACTTGGTTTGCTGTGTTCGCCCATGTCCGCTTCGCGGATCCGCTGGATCTCGATATGCGGAGTTTCCAGCTTCTCGTCGGCAACGATCATCACGTGCACCTTGTGGCGCAGTTCGATCTCCACGACGCTGGCACGCTTTTCGTTGAGCAGGAAGTTGACCACGCTGGAGGGCGCCTGCACCAGTACCTGACCGGTGTTGTCCTTCATTGCGTGCTCTTCGATCAGGCGCAGGGTCGAAAGCGACAGTGATTCGACGCCGCGGATGTGGCCATGGCCTTCGCAGCGGGGACAGACGATCTCGGTTGCTTCGCCCAAGCTCGGTCGCAGGCGCTGGCGCGACATCTCGAGCAGGCCGAAACGCGAGATGCGACCGATCTGCACCCGGGCGCGATCCTGCTTGAGCGCATCTTTCAGCCGTTCCTCCACCTCACGCTGATGCTTCGGGCTGTCCATGTCGATGAAATCGATCACGATCAGCCCGCCTGCATCGCGGATCCGCGCCTGCCGGGCGATTTCCACCGCTGCCTCGCAGTTGGTGTTGAAAGCTGTCTCCTCGATGTCGCTACCCTTGGTGGCCTTCGAGGAGTTGATGTCGATCGCGGTCAGTGCTTCGGTCTGATCGATCACGATCGAGCCGCCGGACGGCAACCGCACCTGGCGATCGAACGCGCTTTCGATCTGGGTCTCGATCTGGTAGCGCGTGAACAGCGGGGTGTCATCCTTGTACAGCTTGAGTTTGCGCAGGGCGTTGGGCATCACCTGCTGCATGAATTCGCGCGCATCGTTGTACAGCGATTCCTCGTCGATCAGGATTTCGCCGATATCGCTGCGCAGATAGTCGCGCAGCGCGCGAATGAACAGTTTCGATTCCTGATAGATCAGGAACGGGGCCTTCTGCGAAGTGGCAGCGGCGGAAATCGATTTCCACAGCTGCAGCAGATAGTCGAGATCCCATTGCAGTTCCTCCGCATCGCGGCCAAGGCCGGCGGTACGCACGATCAGGCCGACATCGTCAGGAACCGTCACGTGGTCCAGCGCTTCCTTCAGTGCCTGCCGGTCTTCGCCTTCGATTCGACGTGAAACACCGCCGGCTTTCGGGTTGTTCGGCATCAGCACCATGTAGCGTCCAGCCAGGCTGATGAACGTGGTCAGGGCCGCACCCTTGTTGCCGCGTTCCTCTTTCTCTACCTGCACCACCACTTCCTGACCTTCCTTGATCAGTTCGCGGATATTGGACTTGTGCGGATCGAGGCCCGCGGTGAAGTAGTCGCGGGAGATTTCCTTCAGCGGGAGGAAACCATGGCGCTCGGCACCATATTCGACGAAGCAGGCTTCAAGGGAAGCTTCGACACGCGTGATGCGGCCTTTGTAGATATTGGACTTTTTCTGCTCCCGGGAAGGGATTTCAATGTCCAGGTCATACAGGTTCTGGCCATCGACAATGGCCACACGCAACTCTTCACGCTGAGTCGCGTTGATCAACATACGTTTCATGGTGGTAATCCTCGGCTTGTCGCGCGTCGCGCGCCTCGGTGGCGCCGGAATTGGCGGCCTGCCGGGGATCGCGCCGCAGCGGTTAAGCGGCAAAATGACGGCACCGTTACCGGTGTCGGGGATGATTCGGTCAACTGCGCCTGCTGCCACCGATGCCTGGTGGCATCGGACAACAACAGCCTGAACCGTTACGATGAAAGGGAGCCGCGACCAGTTGCCGAAGGCATCTGGAGCAATCCTCGCCGACGTCACGGCAGGGCATTCGGCCGATCCAGACATCGACAGGCAGAATGTAGCGCCCGTCGAGTATCCTATTTCAGCAGGTTTTTTTCAATGCAGACGGCAACTTCCCCCGACGCACCTCAAGGTGTACGTCAAGTCGAGATCGGCCCCGAGCGGGATGGGCAGCGTATCGACAATGCCCTGGTGACCATGCTCAAGGGCGTGCCCAAAAGCATGATTTACCGACTGCTGCGGACCGGGCAAGTGCGCGTCAACGGCAAACGGGCGAAGCCTGATACCCGTCTCACTGCGGGCGACATGCTGCGCATTCCACCTGTCCGGGTGGCGGAAAGGCCGGATCGGCAGGGTCCGGCCAGCGGCCAGGTGGCCGAAGTGGCTGACGCGCTCATTTTCGAGGACAAGCACTTTCTGGTGATCGACAAGCCATCGGGTGTTGCCAGCCATGGCGGCAGCGGGGTGAGCCACGGTGCGATCGAGCTGCTCCGGGCGTCACGGCCGCAGGAGCACATGGAACTGGTGCACCGACTCGACCGCGACACCAGCGGTGTGCTGGTGTTCGCCAAGACACGGGCGGGGCTTACCGGGCTGCAGGCGGCGATACGTGCCGGCGAGGTGACCAAACAGTATCTGTGCCTGATGCTGGGCCATCCATCCAAGGCCAAATTCGACGTCAACGCGCCTCTGCTGAAGTCCGTGTTGCAGGGTGGCGAACGCATGGTGCGTGTCGCGGACAACGGCAAGCCTTCGCTGACCTTTTTCAGGGAAATGGAACAATACCCGAGCGCTCGCCTGATGCAGGCCACCTTGGGCACCGGACGCACCCATCAGATCCGGGTGCATGCGGCGCACATCGGTCATCCGCTGGCAGGTGATCCGAAGTACGGCGATCGTGAAATGAACAAGCGTTTCCGCGAGATGGGCTTGAACCGGATGTTCCTGCACGCCTCACACATGAGTTTCGAACTGGACGATCGCGCATACAGCTTTTCCACGCCGTTACCAGACGACCTGAAGGATTTTCTCGACGTGTTGTCAGTGAAGGGCAAGCGACTGCTGTGGATGAAGGAAAAGTCGCGCACGGATTTCTGAAGCCTGCTCAGCGCGCGAACAGGGCCTCGACCCGCGCGGCGCAGACGAAATCGTTGAGCGACAGTCCACCCACATCGTGCGTGGACCAGAGCAGCCGGCAATGACCGTAGCCGGCTTCGATGTCCGGATGATGGTCTTCATGGTTGGCCATGAAACCCACTGCGCTGATGAACCCAAGGGTGTGGTGAAAGTCGGGGAATTCGAAGTCCTTGACGATCGCCTTGCCATCGGCGTTGACCTTCCAGCCGGGAAGTTGCATGAGCAGTCGGGACACCTGTGTGGCATCCAGCGCGTGCTGACTGCCCTTGCGAGACGCGCAATGCTGACTGGCGAGGTCGTTCGTGTTCATGTGGAGCTCCATGCAGGAAGATGACGACGAAGCGTCGAAGTTGAACGGGAAAAAGTCAAAGTGCGCATCGAGTTCGAAACAGGACTAAAATGGTGCTGATTCACCCGCGACAGTCTCGGGCAACGTC
>JBDTZX010000559.1:0-1720 GCA_040004895.1 Rhodanobacter sp.
CCAGTCGGTCTCGATCCGCTCCTGGGCACCGTCCGCACCGCGCAGCATGCTCGTCACGCTGCCGCCGACGTCGTCGAAGCTCATCAGCTCGGTCTGCCTTTCCACCTGCACACCCAGCCGGTTGAGATGAATTTCCAGCAGCCGTTCGGTTTCCGATTGCGGCAGCATCAGCGCCCACGCGTACGCACTCTCGATGATGCCCAGCGGCACGCGCGCGATCAGCTGGCTGCCGGCGACCAGATTCACGGCGTGCACCTTGTGTCCGGCGGCGACGAAGGGCTCGCTGCCGCTGGCGCGATCGAGCAGTTCGAGGGTTCGACTCCACAGCACCAGCGCCCTGGATTTGTCGGTGCGTTGTGCCGCCTTGTCGACGATGCGTACGGGCACGCCGTAGCGGGCCAGTTCCGCCGCCATGGTCAGGCCGACCGGACCGGCGCCGACTACCAGGACCTTTGCGCTCATGGGTTCTCTCCGCAGGGGTTCCAGATCATAGTGTGATCCGGTGGCGCTGCGTTCGCGCATGCGCAGTTCGCGGTCGGCCGGTCAAGTCTTGGCATGCCGAGGGCGGAAGGGTAGAACGGCGGGACTGGATCGCTGCTGGTCCGATGCTGGAGTGTTTCGATGGACGCGTCATCCATCCCCAACGATGCCGACCTGATGTTGCTGGCCGAACAGGCCGCCGCCGAAGTGCAGCAGCGCAAGCTGATGCTGGTCACCGCCGAATCGTGCAGCGGCGGCTGGATCGCCAAGACCCTCACCGACCTGCCGGGCAGTTCAGCCTGGTTCGATGCAGGCGTGGTGACCTACAGCTATGAGGCCAAGGAAGCGTTGCTTGGCGTCAATCCACGCACGTTGGAACATTTCGGAGCGGTCAGCGAGGAAACCGTACTGGAAATGGTCTCCGGCGCGTTGGCGCGGTTCGGCGCCGGCGTTGCCGTCGCAGTGACCGGCATCGCCGGACCCTCCGGCGGTACCGTGGACAAACCGGTGGGTACCGTGTGGATCGGCTGGAAACGTCGCGGCGGCTACGGTCACGCCAAGCTGTTTCACTTTCCGGGCGACCGCGAGGCGGTGCGTCGCCAGACCGTGGCGGCGGCGCTCAGTGGTGTGCGCAAAACACTGACGGAATGAGGCGTTGTCCGCGCCCAGACCGGCTTGACCGGTATGGGATACTGAGCGGGCCGCTGCGATCGTGCTGATCGCAGCCCATGAGACCCGCAACGGGCATCATGATCCCATTCACAGCCCAACCGGAATTCAAGACGATGGATGACAACAAGCGCAAGGCACTCACTTCCGCTCTCGGCCAGATCGAAAAGCAGTTCGGCAAGGGCGCCATCATGCGCATGGGCGATCGCGTCAACGAAGCGATCGAAACGGTTTCCACCGGTTCGCTCGGGCTGGATATCGCACTCGGCGTCGGCGGCCTGCCGCGTGGCCGCGTGGTGGAAATCTATGGTCCGGAATCCTCGGGCAAGACCACCATGACGCTGCAGGCGATCGCCAGCTGCCAGCGTGCCGGCGGCACTGCCGCATTCATCGATGCCGAGCACGCACTCGACCCGACCTACGCCGAGAAGCTGGGCGTGAAGGTCGATGACCTGCTGGTGTCGCAGCCCGATACCGGCGAACAGGCGCTGGAGATCGCCGACATGCTGGTGCGCTCCGGCGCGGTTGACATGGTTGTCGTCGACTCGGTCGCCGCATTGACGCCGAAGGC
>JBDTZX010000511.1:0-19186 GCA_040004895.1 Rhodanobacter sp.
TGCCGTCGAAGCCGGCCAGGGTGACCGCGTAGACCACGTGATCTTTTTGCAGATGTTCGATCGTCTGCTGCCAGACCCAAGGTCCACCCTGCAGGCCCGGGATCAGGATGACCGGACGACCGTGATTGCCGTGGCGTTGCACCTTGAGTGTACCGATCACCTCGGCGGCCGATGAATCGTGAGCCTGAACGATGCCACTGCCGAGCAGGGCCAACGAAAGGACCAGACCACAACAGCTCGCACGACGAAACAATGCGGTAATTTTCATGTGATTCTCCTTGCACCTTCATGTCAAGGAACCTTGACAATTCCAGAGTAAAGAGCATTTCATTTTGTGTCAAGCACACTTTACATTTTGGAAAGTAATCATCCAGCCCGATCCGGATATGTCTAGCTGGCGTGAAATAAAGGTTCAATAAGTGACGTGCTTCGCATTTTCAGGTGTCATAATTTGTCAGGGATCGCCTACAGAGAGCGTTCGACCAAAAGGGAGACAACGTCATCAAGGCAAATGGACCGCCGGATAGCCTATTGCAGCGACCATTTCCGGGGTTGGCACGTGGATTGCCTAGCCCTTCTCTGCAAACCTCGTAAAACTCATTCGGAGAGCTTCACCATGATGTTCAAGAAAACCCTGATCGCCGCTGCCATGTTCACCCTGGGTGGTTTCGCCGCGACCGCCTCGGCAGTTACCGCCACGGGCACGTTCAAGGTCCAGATGACGATCCTCAAATCCTGCGCTATCACCACCACCGCTGCTTCCACCATCCAGCTGGGCGCGGTCGCCGGTGTCGCCTCCACCGCGACCAACACCAACAGCAGTGGCGTCATCAGCGTCAATTGCTCCAAGACCACGCCCTACAGCGTCGGCCTGCTGCCCACCGCGGCCAACGGTGGCGACGCCAACGGCAACGGCAACATGATTTCCACCACGGCCCCGGCCACCAACACCGACAAGGTGCCGTACACGCTCTATCAGAATGCCGCGCTCTCCACCGTCTGGGGCAATACCGCCGGCACCAATACGCTGACCGCCGCGAATGGTCTCGTCGTGGGTACCGGTGCAGCGACCAACTACACCGTCTATGCGCAGGCGCCGAGCGCGAACTTCACGCCGGACAGCTACGCCGACAACGTCGCCGTCAACGTCATCTACTGATACGGCGCATGAGCCGGCACCTGCACAGGATTTTGCGCGCCACGCTGTCTGCCGGCTTGCTGCTGGCAGCCGGCACGGTGCTGGCCAGCGGTCTGCAGGTTGCTCCGGTGTCGCTGAACCTGTCTGCGGCAAGAAATGCAGATGGCTTGTGGCTCAGCAACACCGGCGACACCGTCGTGCATACGCAGGTGCGGGTGTATCACTGGACGCAGGATGGCGGCGAGGAGCAACTCACGCCATCCCGTGGCCTGGTCATCAGCCCACCGATGATGCAGCTGGCCCTCAATGATCGCCAGCTGATACGGGTGATACGGGTGGGGGCTCCGCCCAGCGGTACTGATGCCGTCGAGGATGCGTACCGCGTCGTCATCGACGAGTTGCCGGTCGACACGCAAGGCAAGAAAGGCCTGCAATTCGTGCTGCATTATTCGGTGCCGGTTTTCGTCGAACCTGTAGGCGATGCCGTCATCGCGCCGATCCTGCACTGGAGTCTCCAGCGCGAGGGCGATCACGCGGTGCTTCAGATCAGCAACACCGGCAACGGGCACGCCCAACTTGCCAGCATGTTTTTTGTCGACGGCGCCGGTCATCGCACCGAGGTTGCCGGCAGTCTTATGGGGTACGTCCTGCCCGGTGCCACGATGCACTGGACGCTCAAGCAGGCCACGTCGGTATTCGCTGCCGGTGGCACATTCGAGGCAATGATCAATGGCGCTCCGGCCACGCAAAAGCTGTCGCTGGCCGATCGCGCTCACTGAGGCATTGCTGCTGGGAGCGCTCGCGTCCGCGGCATCCGCGGCCGCGACGAAGCCCGCGGGTGTTGCCGACAGTGCTGCCGCGTCCAGCCCCGCATTGACCGTTGATTCGGCGGATGTGATGTCTGCCATTGGCGGGACGGATCTCTATCTCGATGTCAGCGTCAACGGCGCAAGCAACGGTCTGGCCCACTTCGGCTACCGCGACGGCGAGCTTTGGGCGACCACCGCCACGCTGCAGCAACTCGGTTTCGCACTGCCCGCCAAAACGCCCAACCCGGTTCGCCTGAACAGTCTGCAGGGCGTGCAAGTTCACTATGACGCCATGCAACAGGCCGTCACGATCAGTGCTCCGCTGAAACTGCTCCGACTTTCGAACACCGTGTTGAACTCGAGAACCAGCAAGGCATCGAGGGCATCCGCCTCACCCGGTCTGTTGCTCAACTACGATCTCTATGGCATGCAGGGCGAGCACGGCGCCAGCAGTCTCAGCGCATTCACCGAACTACGTGCCTTCAACAAGGCCGGCGTTCTGAGCAGCACCGCGCTGTCACAGATATCCAGCGGCAACAGTCTCGGCACGCGAAACAATTCAGTACGGCTCGACACCACCTGGAGCACATCGTTTCCCGATGAGTTGTTGACGTTGCGGCTGGGAGACACGCTGACCAGCGCATTGAGCTGGTCGCGCAGCACGCGCATCGCGGGCGTGCAGCTATCCCGCAACTTCGCCTTGCAGCCCTACCTGATCACGGCACCTCTACCGTCCTTCGCTGGTTCGGCGGCGCTGCCTTCTCAGGTCGATCTGTACATCAACGGCATGCGCCAGTACAGCGGTAACGTTCCGGCCGGCCCGTTCCAGCTCAACACGTCGCCCAGCATCAACGGAGCCGGCAATGCGCAAGTTGTTGTGACCGATGCACTCGGTCGCGTCACCACACTGGATTTTTCGCTCTACAACGCACCGCAGCTTTTGCAGCAGGGACTTTCGGACTGGTCGGCTGAAGTCGGCGTCGTGCGTCAAGGCTATGGCTTGCGTTCGTTCGACTATGGCCATGAGCCCGCCGGCAGCGGCACATGGCGATACGGGATCACCAACAATTTCACGGCGGAAGCGCATGCTGAAGCGACCGATGGGCTGACCAACGCTGGAGCCGGTGGTGTCTGGTTGCTTGGAACTGCGGGCGTGCTTTCGGGCTCGATCGCGCAAAGCCAGCACGGTAGTCTGGGCGGCTCGCAGCTCGGTGTCGGCTACAACTGGTCCGACAACCGCTTCAATTTCGCACTCAACGGTACGCGTACGACAGGTGGCTATCGCGACATCGCCTCGCTCAACGGCGCGCCGGCGCCGCGCGTCAGCGCAAGTGCCCAGGCTGGCTACAACACCTATCATCTGGGCAGTTTCGGCGTGAGCTATGTCCACCTGCGCTACCCGCAGCAGGATGCCTCGCGTTATGGCAGCGCGTACTGGTTCAAGTCACTCGGCCGTTCGTTGTCGATGAACGTCAATGTCAACCAGAATCTCGACAAGAGCGCCGATCGCAGTGTTTTTCTCGGCGTGAGCTTTGCCCTGGACAACAACATCAGCGTGAGCGCCGGCATGCAGCACAGCAACGGCAGCAACAGCTATACGGCCAGTGCCAGCGACCCCGTGCCGAGCCAGGGTGGTTTCGGCTGGAACATGCAGCTGCAGCAATCGGACAACCAGCACGGCGGACAGGCCGAGCTCGATTTCCTCGGCCGCTACGGCCGTATCGATGCCGGCGCAAGCAGCTACGGCGGCAACAGCTATGCCTATGCCGGCGCAACTGGCGCGATCGTGCTGATGAGCAGCGACGTGTTCGCCGCACAGCAGATTCCCAACAGCTTTGCCGTCGTCTCCACCGACGGCATCGCACACGTACCGGTACAACTGGAGAACCGTCCGATTGGCACCACCGACAGGCAGGGGTTGCTGCTGGTGACGCCGCTGAATTCGTACCAGAACAACCAGCTCAGCATCGACCCGATGGACTTGCCAGCGGATGTGCGCATCGATCGCGTCGAAGCCATCGCCACGCCGACCGATCGGGCAGGAACCCTGGTCCGATTCGGAATCAAATCGATTCGTGCGGCATCGGTCATCCTGACGGATGCCACAGGCAAACCCATCCCCCTGGGCAGCCAGGTGGTCGTGAATGATCAGCCAGGCGAGCCTGCCATGGTCGGCTATGACGGCGCGGTCTATCTCGACACCCTCGATGATCACAACTTGCTGCGCGTGGCGACCCCTTCCGGCGCTTGTCACGCAAGCTTCGACTATCACAAACAGGGCACCGGCATCCCGCAGATCGGACCGCTTAGTTGCACCACCGAGGCATCGCCATGAACCCTTCGAGTCGCCATTTCCAGTTGCTGTTTCTGCTGCTGATGGTTTTGGGGCTGTGGTGGCCAACCAGTGGCCATGCGCAGAATGTCAACTGCACAGCCACCATGGGTTCACCCGCGATCACTGCCGATCTGGTCAACGGCACTGGGGGCACTGCCATGGCGACGCTGACCTACACATGCAAGAACTCCAGCAGCGGCCTCTTCGGCAGCAACTACTACGCTTCGGTCTGCTTCAACGTCGGCGACGGCGCGCAGGGGCTGTCCCATTTCAATCCGCGCGTCATGACGGATGCGGCAGCGGACGCATTGCAGTTTCAGATCTACACGAACGCGGGGTATACGCAGATCTGGGGTTCGATCGGCAATGCCGCTGTTCCGAACCCCTATGAAGTCATAGTCGGTCCGATTGCAAAAGGTGGCGGCACGATCACTGGGACATGGACCATCTATGCGAGCCTCATCAATGGACAGACAAACGTGCCGTCGGGCTCCTATCAAGACCAGTTCAGCGCCGCGGGCGGCCATACCAGCATCACCCATGCCGAAAGCACGAACCACGCCTCCCTGAGCCTGGGCACGTGCCAGAGTTTCACTGATACAGGCTCCTTCCCTTTCGCCGTAACGGCCTCCATAACCAAGAGCTGCAACGTCAGCGCCACCAGCGACATGATCTTCGCCAACGCAGCTTCCATGGCCATCAATGTCGCAGGCACAAGCAGCGTGCAGGTAACCTGCTCACCCTCGGTGGCGTACGACGTCGGCCTGGCGCCTTCCGCCGCGAACGGTGGCAATGCGAATGGAGGTGGACGGATGATCTCGATGACCGCACCGGCCACCAACACCGACAAGGTTCCTTACCAGCTGTATCAGAACCTCGCGCACAGTGTCGTATGGGGCAATACCACTGGCGCCAACACGCTCACCACCGCCAATGGCCTGGCCGCGGGCACCGGTCTGCCCCAGACCTATAGCGTGTATGGCGTGGTCCCCAGTGCGAACTTCACGCCCGATACCTATCAGGACACCGTCACGGTAACCGTGACCTATTGAGGGCCGGCTCTATTCGAAGCCTTTCGAGTAGAGCTTTCCTTACTTCGACGAAATGTATTTCTCGCGCCGTATCTGCGGCACCGGCAAGCCGTGTTCCTTCAACGCGGCAAACGCGGCGTCGACCATGTTCGGATTGCCGCATAAATAGGCAATGTCGCGATCCGCATGCGGACCCAGCTCGGCCAGCACGTTCTGCACGTGGCCGCTGCGATCGGTCGAACGCGGGTGGGCTCGTGGCTCGCGGCTGAGGCAACCATGGAAAAAGAAGCCAGGATGCTGCTGCGCGAATGCCTCGAACTCCTCGCCGTAGAGCAGCTCGCTTTCAGTACGCGCGCCGTAAAGCAGAACCACTTCGCGATCGCCCTTGGCCAGCAGTCTTTCGATCTGCGGCAGCATCGCGCGATACGGGGTGACCCCGGTGCCGGTGGCCAGCAGCAGATAGCGCGGGTGCGCGTCGCCCTCCTGCAGGCAGAAGCGGCCGTAGGGACCGCTGGCATCGATGACGCCACCGTGTGGCAGCTCGCCGAGCAGCTTGGTGGCCGCGCCGCCCTCGACGTAGCTGACCGCGATCTCGATCCGCTGCACCGGGGATGCGCCGTCGCCGACCGTCGCCACCGAATAGCTGCGTTTGGTCGCGCTGCCGTCGTCATAGTGGAAATGCACCTGCAGGAACTGGCCCGGCTGAAACGCGAGTGGCTGGCCGTCCACGCGCTCGAATACGAGATGCCGCACCGTGCTGACGAGCATGCGGCTGTCGACGAGGCGTAACTGGAAGTGGTCGGCCATGGATTTCTCTGAAACGGTGCGTACGGAAACAAGTGAGTGCGCCGGCAAGGCCGGGATGATCGCGTCAAGCCCGCTATAATAGGTGGCTGCGAGCTGCCAGCCAAACCGCAACGCGTGCCCCTGCCGGGTTTCCGGCCCGTGGCACAGCGATGCCACGGGCCTGATGCAGCCGCACCCCTTATCCGGCGCGCCCATGACCAGCACTCCCGCACTCGTTGTCGACAACCTGCGCAAGACTTACGGCAACGGCGTCGAAGCTCTCAAGGGCATCAGCCTGACTGTGCAGCAGGGCGATTTCTTCGCCCTGCTCGGCCCCAACGGCGCCGGCAAATCGACCCTGATCGGCATTCTTTCCTCGCTGGTGAATTCCACCAGCGGCGATGCGCAGGTATTCGGCGTGTCGGTCAACCGGCAGCGCAGCGAGGCGATGCGGCTGATCGGGCTGGTGCCGCAGGAGCTCAACTTCAACCAGTTCGAGAAGCCGTTCGACATATGCGTCAACCAGGCGGGCTTCTACGGCATCCCGCGCAAGGAAGCCGCGACGCGCGCGGAGAAATACCTGAAGGAACTGCGCCTGTGGGACAAGGCGCACATGCAGGCACGCACCCTGTCCGGCGGCATGAAGCGGCGCCTGATGATCGCCCGCGCCATGATGAACGAGCCGAAGCTGCTGATTCTCGACGAGCCCACCGCGGGCGTCGACATCGAGATCCGCCGTTCGATGTGGCAGTTCGTCAGCGGCATCAACGCGGCCGGCACCACGGTGATCCTGACCACGCATTACCTCGAGGAAGCCGAATCGCTGTGCCGCAACATCGCGATCATCGACCACGGTGTCATCGTGGAGAACACCAGCATGAAACGCCTGCTGGCAACGCTGGACGTGGAGACCTTCGTGCTCGACGTCACCGCCATGCCCGTTGCGCTGCCCGATCTACCCGGCGTCACCCTGCGTCGCCGCGACGACCACATGCTGGAAGCGGAGATGGCCCGCTCGCACGACCTCAATTCGCTGTTCGCCCAATTGTCTGCCAACGGCATCATGGTGACCTCGATGCGCAACAAGACCAACCGGCTGGAGGAGCTGTTCGTGCGCCTGGTCGAGCACGGCCGCCAGGACTCCGGCAACAACGGCAAGGAGCAGACCGCATGAGCAACACCGCCGCCAACCTGGTCGCACTGAACACCCTCGTGCGCCGCGAGATCATGCGCATCATGCGCATCTGGACGCAGACGCTGATCCCGCCGGCGATCACCATGACGCTGTATTTCGTGATCTTCGGCAAGCTGATCGGCAGTCGCATCGGCGCGATCCAGGGTGGCTTCAGCTATATGCAGTACATCGTGCCGGGCCTGGTCATGATGAGCGTGATCAACAACTGCTACGCGAATATCTCCAGTTCGTTCTTCGGCGCCAAGTTCAGCCGCGCGGTGGAGGAGATGCTGGTATCGCCGATGCCGAACTGGGTGATCCTGCTCGGCTATGTCACCGGCGCGGTGGCGCGCGGCATGGTGGTCGGCGTGCTGGTGCTGGTGATCGCACTGTTCTTCACTTCGCTGCACGTTGTGCATCCGCTGATCACGTTCCTGTCCGTGCTGCTCGGCGCCACGATCTTTTCGCTGGCCGGTTTTGTCAACGCGGTATACGCGAAGAAGTTCGACGACATCGCGCTGGTACCGACCTTCATCCTGACCCCGCTGACCTACCTCGGTGGCGTGTTCTATTCAGTGAACATGCTGGGTGAACCGTGGCAGGCGATCTCGCGGATCAACCCGATCCTGTACATGGTCAACGCGTTCCGTTTCGGCGTGCTCGGCATCAGCGACGTGCATGTCGGCGTGGCATTCCTGGTGATGATCGGATTCGTGATCGGGCTGTCGATCGTGGCGCTGCAATTGCTGAAGCGCGGCGTCGGGCTGCGTTCGTAAGACATGCGCGTCAACAAGTACATCAGCGAAGCGGGACTGTGCTCGCGCCGCGAGGCGGACGATCTGCTGCTCGCCGGTCGCGTCACCATCAACGGTGAAATCGTCTCGACCGGTGCCAAGGCGCTGGACGGCGACGAGGTGCGGTTGGATGGCGAGATCGTGCGCGTACGCATGCTGGCGGCCACGCCAGCGGCGAAGAAGGCCGTCTATATCGCGCTGAACAAGCCGGTCGGCATCACCTGCACCACCGAGAAAGGCGTCGACGGCAACATCATTGATTTCATCGACCACCCGCAGCGCATTTTCCCGATCGGCCGGCTGGACAAGGATTCCGAAGGCCTGATCCTGCTGACCAGCAATGGCGACATCGTCAACGAGATCCTGCGCTCGGAGAACCATCACGAGAAGGAATACCTGGTGGGGGTGAACACGGCGGTAACCGACGAGTTCATCGCGGGCATGGCCAGGGGCGTGCGCATCCACGGCCAGATGACCCAGCGCTGCCGTGTACGCAAGATCGCCAAATTCGGTTTCTCGATCGTGCTGACCCAGGGCCTGAACCGGCAGATTCGCCTGATGGCCGCGGCGTTCGGCTATCGCGTCACGCAGCTGCGTCGCGTGCGGATCGACAACGTGAAACTCGCCCACCTGAATATCGGCCAGTGGCGCAACCTCACCGAAGCGGAATTGAAAGGGCTGCTGCCTGGACGCACGCAGTGGTAACCGCGACTCCACGCATGAATTGATCGCTGGCATCCGCAACCCGGATGCCAATCACCAAACGACACCGCCGGTTACGGACTTGCGCTCACCAGCTTGTCGATGACATCGCTTGCGTCGACGACATGCGTCGCCTTGCCGACAAGGAATCGGGGGAGGTACTGCGCTCCACCCGGCCAAGTGTGACCGCCACCGGTCACTTCGTACAGCGTGACCCGAACCCCACCGCCGCAATCCGGATAGTCGCGACGGGTCACTTCGATTCCATCATCCGGCGCTCCGACCGCGGCATCACGACCCGTCGCGTTGCAGTGGTTTGCGGCGGCCCAGTCATCCATCGTCGCCGGCACAGGCATCACCTCGCCGCCGCCGGGAACGTGGATCCTGCCACCTTCGAACGGATCGATCGGGTCACTCGTGCCATGGAACTCGATCACGCTCAGCGGGCGGCTCGGATGACAACCTGCCATCAGTGACGACGCGGGCGTGCCGCTGACCGGCACAATCGCGGTCACCCGGCTCGCCAGCCTGCAGCCAAGCAATTGCACCAGATGTGCACCGTTGGAAAAACCGGTGAGTACCACGCGACGCGGATCAATGCTGTATTGCGCCTGCAGCCGATCCAGCAACAGGCTCGTGAAAGCCACATCGTCCACGCCCGCCTTGTCCGCGCTGCTGTCGACGCCGGCGGCCCAGGACTGATCAATGCCTTCCGGGTAGACCACGATGAAATCGGAGCGGTCGGCGACCCGGTCCAGTCCGGTCAGATACACCATCTTTTCCGGCGAGCTAAGTGCCCGTGAAAGGCGATCACCAGCGGCACCGCCTGCCCGGCGCGGTAACCGGCTGGCAGATGCACCAGCCACTGCCGGCTGCGGCCATCGATGACCGCGGATTGCGCAGGGTCACCCGAGGCCGGAACCCAGAGCCAGTACCAGCCCGTCAATACGACAGCGACGACCACCAGCAAGCCGGCCGTCAGCCAGAAGCGACCTTTGCGAAACGTGCTGCGCGAACGGATCGGGTTGCTCATGCCGCGGGCAGGCTCTGCAGATCCCAGCGCGGATAGACCTGCACCGATGGACCCTGATACTGGCCACTGGCCAGCCGGATCGCGCCGGCCAATGCGATCATCGCGCCGTTGTCGGTGCAGAAATCCATCCTCGGGAAATACACCTGGAAGGCATCCTTCGCGGCGGCCGCGGCCAGCTCGCTGCGCAATCGGCGATTTGCGCCGACGCCGCCGGCGATCACCAGCCGCTGCACGCCGCTGGCTTCAAGCGCACGACGGCACTTGATGATCAGGGTGTCGACAATCGCCTCCTCGAACGCGCGGGCGATGTCGGCGCGGGTTTGCTCGCTCTGGTCGGACTTCTGCCAGGCCAGCAGCACCTGGGTCTTCAGACCGGAGAAACTGAAATCCAGTCCCGGACGGTCGGTCATCGGACGGGAAAAGCGAAATTCGGCGGCCCTGCCCTGTTCGGCCAGCTTCGCCAGCGCCGGACCGCCCGGGTACGGCAGGCCCATCATCTTGGCCGTCTTGTCGAAGGCTTCGCCGGCGGCATCATCCAGCGTGTCGCCGAGAATCATGTACTGGCCGATCGCCTTGACCTCGACCAGCATCGAATGGCCGCCGGACACCAGCAGTGCCACGAACGGCGGCTCCGGCGGGTTTTCCTCCAGCAACGGCGCCAGCAGGTGACCTTCCATATGGTGGACACCCACGGCCGGAATCCCCAGTGCCCACGCCAGCGCCCGGCCGGCCGCGGCGCCCACCAGCAAGGCACCGACCAGTCCGGGTCCGGCGGTATAGGCCACGCCGCCCAGATCCTGCACGGTCATGCCGGCGTCGGCCAGCGCCTGGCGGATCAACGGCAGCAGCTTGCGCACGTGGTCGCGACTGGCCAGTTCCGGCACTACACCACCGTAATCGGCATGCAGCTTGATCTGGCTGTACAGGGTATGTGCCAGCAGGCCGCGGCCAGGCGACTCCGGTTCCCAGCGCAGCAGCGCCACGCCGGTCTCGTCGCACGAGGTTTCGATGCCCAGCACGGGCTTTGAAAATTTTGTGTTATCCACGGTATACTTCGCGGCTCGCCCAATTCAACAGTCCCGTATCCGCGGGAAGACTACCACTCGGAGTTTCCATGCCCAACGTAAAAGTTCGCGAGAACGAGCCGTTCGAGATTGCTCTGCGTCGTTTCAAGCGTACCTGCGAAAAGGCCGGTGTCCTCGCTGAAACGCGCAAGCGTGAGTTCTACGAAAAGCCGACCCAGGAACGCAAGCGCAAGCGCGCTGCCGCGGTGAAGCGTCATCTGCGCCGCCTTTCGCGCGACGTTTCGCGTAAAGTCCGCCTGTACTGAGTTTTCGCCGGTTCGCCGATTCGTCGGTGAAACCTGCAGCGTCAGGGCGCTGCGTGTCAGGAAACACGGTCGGCGCGGCCCCTCGCAGCCACCGCAAGCAGTCTGGATCGATCTGGCCGGTGTTGTCCCCATGGACAACGCCGGCCTTGTCGTTTCCGTAGAATCGATTTTCACCGTTCCAACTTTCAGAGGCTTGCCGCCATGACGCTCAAACAGCAGCTCACCGAAGACATGAAAGCCGCCATGCGCAGCGGTGACAAGCACCGCCTGGGCGTGATCCGGCTGATGCTGGCGGCGATCAAGCAGCGCGAGGTGGATGACCGCGTCGAGCAGACCGATGCCATGGTGCTGGTCTCGCTGGAAAAGATGCTCAAGCAGCGTCGCGATTCGGTCAGCCAGTTCGACGCCGCGGGGCGCGAGGATCTTTCGGCGATCGAGCGCGCCGAGATGACGGTGATCGAGACCTACCTGCCGAGCAAATTGAGCGAGTCGGAAATCGAGGTCCTGGTCGACGCCGCGATCCGCGATACCGGCGCCAGTTCGGCCCGTGACATGGGCAAGGTGGTGGCCGCGGTGAAGGAAAAGGCTGCCGGCCGCGCCGACATGGCCGTGGTCTCAGGCAAGATCAAGGCCCGGCTGGCCGGCTGATCCTCAGCCGATGCGACTCAGCGTGGTCGAACCGTCAGCAGGACCACAGCGAGCACCAGCAACAGGCCCACGATGATGCCGATCGCGATGCGCCGACGCAGCCGGCGCAGGCGCTGCCAGTTCGACACATCCAGAAAATAGCGACCTTCGCCCGGGTAACGCAGCACGGCATGCCCCACCAGCCGATGCCAGGCCAGGCCGGGCTTCAACCCGAGCTGTTCGGCGGTGCAGGCCGTCGTAGGTGTGGTAATGGCCGCGCGCTCGAAAGCGTGCACGATCTTCTTCTGCTGGAGCATCAGCGCCGAAGCGATGACCATGGCTTTCGTCCCTGGCGGTGGTTGGTGAAGCTTGCAGGCCTTCGGCGTCTGCGGCAAGCGCCGGCGATGCGTGACGTTCACGCCCGGGCCGCTACAAAGCGTCACGACTCGCAGGCGTTCTTCGCCGCGAGCGACCGTCGCCAGCCGCATCCCGGAGAAAGCCATGCTCAAGTGGGCCATCATTTTCGCCATCATTTCGCTGATCACCGGCTGGATGGGTTTTCGCGGCGTGTCCGGCGCCACCGCCACCATCGCCAAGGTGCTGTTCGTCTGCTTCGTGATCCTGTTCCTGCTGGCCATCCTGGCATTCGTCGGGGTACTGCACCTGTTCTGATGTCAGGGGCGCCGTTGTCGCAGGCGCGGTAATGAACCAGATGGCCGGGGCCGACTTCGCCACGGCCACCGGCTAGACTACCCAGTCCATGCGTGGCCTGATTCCCGACAGCTTCATCGATGAACTGCTCGCCCGCGTCGACATCGTCGACGTGATCGAGCGGCGCGTGCCGCTGAAGAAGGCCGGGCGCGAGTGGACCGCGTGCTGTCCTTTCCACAACGAGCGCTCGCCGTCGTTCTACGTCAGCCCGGCCAAGCAGTTCTTCCACTGCTTCGGATGTGGCGTGCATGGCAGCGCGATCAAGTTCCTGATGGACTATGACCGGCTGGAGTTTCCGGACGCGGTCGAGGAACTGGCGCAGACCGTCGGCCTGACCGTGCCGCGCGAGGGCGGTCGCGAGGCCGTACCGCGCGAGGACAAGACCGATCTCTATGCGCTGCTCGATGCCGCCGCTGGCTGGTACGAAGGTGAGTTGCCGCGCAACGCCGAGGCGCAGGCCTACTGCAAAAAGCGCGGGCTGGACGCGGAGACGATCAAGCGCTTCCGGCTCGGCTGGGCGCCGGCCGGCTACGACGGGGTGATGAAGTCGCTGGGAACCTCGCCACAGCGAATGGATCTGCTCAACCAGGCCGGCATGATTGCCAGCAACGAGAAAGGCAGCAAGTACGACCGTTTTCGCGAACGACTGATGTTCCCGATTCTCGATCGCCGCGGCCGGGTGATCGCCTTCGGTGGCCGCGTGCTGAGTTCGGAGCAATCACCGAAATACCTCAACTCACCCGAGACACCACTGTTCCACAAGGGCCGCGAGCTGTTCGCGCTGTGGCAGGTGAAGCAGGCCAATGCGAATCTCGTGCGCATCATGGTGGTCGAGGGCTACATGGATGTGATCGCGCTGCATCAGGCCGGATTGCCGATCGCGGTGGCAACACTCGGTACGGCGACCACGCCGGAGCATACCGAAGTGCTGTTCCGTGCCGCGCCGGACGTGGTGTTCTGTTTCGATGGTGACCGCGCCGGTCGCGCCGCCGCGTGGAAGGCGCTGGAGTCTGCGCTACCGCGATTGCGCGACGGGCGACAGGCGTACTTCCTGTTTCTGCCCGATGGCGAGGATCCCGATTCGCTGGTGCGCAAGGAAGGCAAGGATGGCTTCGAGAAACGGATCAAGGAAGCCATGCCGCTGTCGGATTATTTCTTCAACGAGCTCTCGCACGATGTCGAGATGGGCAGCCTCGATGGCCGCGCCCGGCTGGCCGAACGCGCGCGCCCGCTGATCGGCAAACTCCCTGACGGCGCGTTCCGCGACCTGATGGCGCAGGAGCTGGAAAAACGCAGCGGCGCACGCGCGATGCTGCAGCCAGACAACGCCACTCATCGCGCGCTGCAGCGGCCTGTGGCCGTGCAGCGCAGCCTGGTCCGCAGCGCGATCTCGCTGCTGCTGGCACAGCCGGGCATGGCCGACCGGGTGGAAAAACCATATCGCTTTCTGCGTCTGGAGAAGCCGGGCGTCGGATTGCTGGCCGAACTCCTCGATCTGTCGCGCTCGCGACCGGGCATCAATTCCGCGATGCTGGTGGAGCACTTCGCCGAGCGGGAGGAATATGCCTCGCTGCAGAAGCTGATGGCGACAATGTCCGTCGGCGAGCCGGAAGCACAGCAGGTCGAGTTCTTCGATGCGCTGGCAAAGATGGAGGACCAGGCCACCACCCAGCGCCGCGATGCCCTCACCGTGAAAAGTCGTGAAGGCAGCCTGGACGACGCCGAAAAGGCCGAAATGCGTGAACTGCTGGCGGCGCGCCACCGACCCCGCCCGGACGTCGCCGCACCTTGATGGTGACCTTGCCTGCCCTCGACAGCATCCGGTCCGCTGCTGCCTTTCACCGGGCCGGCAGGCCGACTGTGGGATCATGCAATTTCCCCCGAAAGCATCCGGGCCGCATCGACACGTCGGACACGTGATGGATCTGCTGCAACACCTGATCACGATCTTCGCCGAGAACGGCTATACCGCCGTCTTCATCGCACTGATGATCTGCGGTGCCGGCCTGCCGCTGCCCGAAGACATCACCCTGGTCGCCGGTGGCGTGATCGCCGGGCTCGGCTATGCGAACGTGCATGCGATGTTTGCGCTGGCAATGTTCGGCGTGTTGCTGGGCGACGCGGGCATTTTCCTGCTGGGCCATCACTACGGTGCGCGCATTCTGAAATGGCGATTGGTCGCGCGCGTGCTGACTCCCGAGCGCTACGCCAAGGTGCAGGAAAAATTTCACCGCTATGGCAACCGCATGCTGTTCATCGCACGCTTCCTGCCCGGCATGCGCACCACCATCTATCTGACGGCAGGCATGACTCACCGGGTCTCGTTTCTGCGCTTTCTTCTGCTGGACGCCAGCGCCGCGCTCATCAGCGTTCCGTTCTGGGTGTATCTGGGTTTCTTCGGCGCGGACAACCATGAGTGGCTGGTGAAATGGGTCAGCCGCGGCCAGAGCAGCCTGTGGATGCTGGTCGGCATCCTGCTGGTGATCGTGCTGGTGTCGTGGTGGCGGCATCGCCGCCGAGCCCGCTGCGAACAGGATTGAACTGCGGACACGCGTGAGTGCGTTCAGAGAATCGGCAGGATGGGATCACGGATGCCGCAGCAACCGCCGCAGTGCACGCCAGACCACCAACGGAATCTCGTGGCCACCGTCGAACGGCAACCAGCTGACTTCGGCGCCGCCGTGCATCGCCGCATCGCGCAGGCCCTCGCCAGCAGAAAATGCGAGTTCGTTATCCGCGTGCCCATGCGCGACCAGTACCGGCAGGCCGGCGAGACCTTGCAGTCGCGGCTGCCAGTCGGAAAACGCGATGCGTGTCGAGGAAAGCAGGGCCAGCGCATCCACGCGCCCCCCATGCAGCACGTAGTCCATCGCGAGCATGCCGCCTTGCGAGAAACCCGCCAGCACGAGGCGTTTCCCGGCTGCGACTTCCGCGCATAGCGAGGCCAGCATGCCGCGCGCCGCCGCACGTCCGGGCGGATCCAGCGCATGCAGATCGGCAGGGCCATCGATCCGCGCCTGGGCGCGCGCTTCCGCATCGACCGGCCACCACGTACGGCCCCGAGATCCGGCTGGCAACGGTGCCTCGGGAAACACGAAATAGGCCGGCACGCCCAGCGCATGCGCGAATGGCGCCAAGTCTGCCGCCTCCATCATGCGTCCATGCAGCACGATCACCACGGTGGTGGCGGCGGGATCACCGATGGTGATGGCGGACAGTCCACCCAGATCGCGGCGGCCTTCGGGCAATCTCATGTCGCGGGCAGCGGAGCCAGCCGCGACTTCAGCGCCAGGAAGCGCCGTTCGTACGCATGCCAGGAAAGCGCCGCAAGGCCGAATGTCACCGCGACGGCGACGACCTCGTAGGCGAGTGCCTGCGCAAGCGTTGGTGTCGCAGCAAACCTGGCCAGCAGCGGCAAACCGACGAACAGGTGCAACGGTGCATAGAACACATACATGCCGTAGCTGTAGATGCCGCACCGGCGCAACGGTGTCCATGCGAGCAGGCGGCCGGGCTGCCCGGTCCGGCTCAGCGCGCCGACCAGCAGCAGCGCGAAACCCAGCGCGACCAGCGTATAGCCGAAGCTCTGCATCATCGCGCCGGTGCGCTGGAGATGGCCGAAGGCGACGCCAGCCAGCAGCAGCAACAGACCACCCACGGCAAAGACAGCAGGCCGGAACCGGGCCAGCCACAGCGCGCCGCGCTCACCGCGCAGCGTCGCGGCGACCAGTGCGCCGATCGCGAGCGCGTCCATGCGGCACGGCGTGAACATGTAGGCCGCCTCGTGCCCGACCGGTTCGCCCAGATGATGTCGCACATACAGACGACTGCCGATCGCGATCACCACCAGCAGCGCGCCCAGCGCTATCACTCCGCGGCGTCCGGCATGGAGCACCAGGAATGGCCAGACCAGGTAGAACTGTTCCTCGACGCACAACGACCAGAAATGCGGGAATGCCGGCTCGCCGTAGCCGAACGGTGCGACGAAGTTGGCGAGATAGATCCACAGCCAGAGCTGATGCTCGCCGCCGCCGACATTCGGCAGCACGTGTGGCAACACCGCGAATGCGACGAACAGCACGCCGTAGAACAGCGGAAAAATGCGCAGGATCCGCCGCACGAAGAAATTCCTGTAGTAACCCGGTGCCTGCCGCGTATCGAGCAGGATGCCGGTGATCAGAAATCCCGACAGCACGAAGAACAGCTGCACGCCGATCCAGCCCAGATCGAGCATCGTGTCGAGCGCATGGGCGATACCGCCCGCCGGCTGGATCACGTCGAAGCCGTGCAACAGCACCAGCAGGATGGCGACGCCGCGAAGACCATCCAGTGCGGGAAGATGCTGACGCGAGATGTCGGACGAGGATTGGGTCATCAGCGTTCGAGCGCCTCGCTGATCGCATCGAGCAGGATCGGATGCGTCCAGCGCGCAGTGAACGTGTGATCCGCACCGGGAATGACCCGGGTCCTCAGGCGTCCGGCCGCGACGAGCCGCGACACCACCGAGCCGGCCTGTTCCGCCAGCATCTTCCGCCCCGGATCGTCGCCCGCGAAAATGAAACGCAGCGCGACGTCGCGGCGCGCCAGCGAATCCAGTTCACTGCCGAGATCGTCGCCGAGCGGAACACGCAGGCGGCGCAACACGTCGCGCAGCGGCCGCGCGACGGCAGAGCGCGCGCGATACAGGACGACCCTGGCGACGCGTGCGAGGTCGACGTCACCACGCAGCAGTTTTCGCCACGAGGCGCCGCTGGTGACCGACTTCTGATACCGCGCCGCATCCGTGGCGACACGGAAATCCGCGAAGTCGAGTGGCATGCCGGGCTTGTAGTGGAAGGTCAGCGGATTGATCACGACCAGCGTATCGATCGCCTGACCGCGGAGTGCCGCCTGCAATGCGTGATAGGCGCCCGAGCACAGGCCGACGACGGCGACCTGTGCGACACCTGTGCGACGGACCCAGTCGACGGCCACGCCGATGTCGGCGACGGCGTGTTCGGAATAGACGATGTTTTCGTCGGCACCGCTGCGGCTGCGACTGTCGCCGATGCCTGAAACATCAAGCCGCAGGACCAGATCGCCGGCAGTGGCCAGTCGGCGTGCGAGCGGCACGTGCAGCCGGTTGGGTCCGACCTGCCCGACCGCACCGGCATTGAGCAGGATGACCGCGCGGCGAGGTTTCCCGGCGGGATGTGTCGCGATGGCGAACAGGCAGTCATCGAGCACGACCACTTCCTCGACGACCGACGCTTCGGCGTCACGCCATTCGGTGCGACGCGCAAGCGCGGAAACATCGTCTGCAGCAGGCTGGCCGGTCAACGCCGGGCGCGCGGACGCAAAGGCAATCGTCGCATCGATGATCGCCTGCGGAATCTGCGCGCGGTGCGGGTCAAGCACCATCTCGACATAACCCGGCAGACGGCGTTGATCGACCGCGATACCCAGCGATCCAAGCGATGCCGCCCAGGCATCGTTCGGCGGAAGATCATCCCGATCGAGCAGCAATACCGCCGGTGCCGGCGCCTGCCCGAGCTTCGCCAGATCGATTCCAGCCAAGCTGTCTCGCGTCTGCGCGGTCAACGCAAAGCCCACCAGTTCCTGCGTGTCATCCTTGCCGTTCGAAGCTGAGGGTGCCGGCTCCAGCCCCAATGCCATCTGCAGAAGACGCCCTTCGCGCAACAGCGCCTTGCCAACGGGCACCGCGGCGATCGCGACCAGACCGGCAACATCGCCGCGGCGCACGGCCGCGAGGGTCGCCAGTGTCGCGCCAAGGCGAATCCCGGCGAGCACCAGGCGGTCCGCACCCGCGCCGCGTGCCAGCGCGCAGGCATCGTCGATGCTGGCCAGCCAGCCGTCGAGGCGGTCGGGATCGAGATCGTCACCTGCACTGTTGCCGCTGCCATCGAGGTCCACGCGCACGGCAACCATGCCGGCATGCGCGGCCGCTTCGGCAAGATGGCGCAACGAGCGTTGCGCGCAGACCGCCTCGTAGCCGAAGGGCGGCACGATGATCAGGCCGACGCCGGTCGCCGGTGCGCTGACTGGATGCAGCCAGCCGAACCGCGGGCGCGAGCCCCGGCTGGAAAAAAAGCCCGCTTCGGCAGGGGGCGCGCCGATGGACCGAGCTGTCACGTTTGGACTGGCCGTGTTCATGGCGTGCTGAAGCGCGCCGTCGCTTCGCCGTTGAGGGCACTGACCGTACCGCGTGCCGATGACGGCGAGGGTGCATGCGCGCGCAACACGATGGTGCGGGTCTGGCCAGGCGCAAGATGAAAGCCGTTGTCATCCGGGACAAATCCGGAGGCGCTGATCGTCACCGATTGCGCGTAGCGTCGCGCGCTGACCTCGAGAATGCGTTCATCCATGTCGGCACCCGGCCTCGTCACCGCAGCAAGACCGACGTCGGCTTCGCGAACCGAGGGCTGTCCGGTCGGAAACCAGAATGCGTCGGCGATCGGGCCGAGCTCCGTGAACAGGACGGCGTGCACGACGTCGGCCATTGCTGGCCCGAAGCGGTAGGCGAACGAGAGATCCGCAAAGCCTTCGAACAAGGCCGATGCCGCAATTTCGATGGCAGCATGCGCGGGCACGTGGATGGCCGACGCAGCGTGGCCGACACGGATCTCGCCGGCACGGTACAGGGTGAGCTCGACACGTGCCGCCAGCGCTGCGGCTCCGTCGTTGAAGACATGCACGGCGAGCCCGTTGACGCCCTC
>JBDTZX010000019.1:0-5697 GCA_040004895.1 Rhodanobacter sp.
CCGGCAGGCAAGCGCATGGGCCATGCCGGCGCGATCATCTCCGGCGGCAAGGGCACCGCGGCAGCGAAGTTCGCCGCACTGGAGAAGGCTGGGGTCACCACGGTGAAGTCGCCTGCCGACCTGGGCAAGGCGCTCGCGCAGCTGATGCGCAAGTAAGGCATCGCCGTGCCGTAAAATGCGCAGGCCGCGACGCGTCGCGGCCTGCGTCGTTTCTGGAGCTCCGGTTCATGGCAAAGCTGCGCTTGGCGCTGGCCCAATTCGATTTCCCGGTCGGTGCGGTGGCGGCCAATGCCGCCCGGGCCGGCGAGTTGCTCGCTCTGGCGCGCGACGGCGGTGCGGCGCTGGTGGTTTTTCCGGAGCTGACGCTGAGCGGCTATCCACCGGAGGATCTGCTGCTGCGTCCGAGCTTTCTGGCTGCCTGCGACAGTGAACTGAAGTCGCTTGCCGCCGTGACGGAAGGCGTGGCCGCGCTGGTCGGCCACCCGCACAGCGAAGGCGAGGTCTACAACGCCGCCAGCCTGCTGCGCGATGGCCGGGTCGAATGGACGGCGCACAAGCAGGCACTGCCGAACTATGGCGTGTTCGACGACAAGCGCTATTTCCGCCCGGGCCACGAGACGTTCACTGCATCGATCGATGGCGTTCGGGTGGGTTTGCTGATCTGCGAGGACGTATGGCAACCCGAACCTGCTGCGCAGGCGGCGGCTGCCGGCGCGGAACTGCTGCTGGTGATCAACGCTTCACCCTGGGACGACGCCAAGCAGGGCGATCGCGAGGCCGTGCTGATGGCTCGTGCGCAGGAAACCGGTTGTGCGATCGCCTACGTCAATCTGGTCGGCGGCCAGGACGAAGTCGTCTACGACGGTGCCTCGATGCTGGTCAATGGCGATGGCTCGATCGCCGCACGCGCACCGGCTTTCATCGATGCGCTGCTGTGGGCGGAGTTCGACCCGTTCACGCGCACCTTGCGCGCCGAAGACTGGCCGGTGGCCGAAGACAACAGCATCGAGGCGACGCTGTATGCCGCGCTGGTTCGCGGTGTCCGCGACTACATCGACAAGAACGGTTTCGGTGGCGTGCTGCTGGGTCTTTCCGGCGGCATCGATTCAGCGCTGACGCTGGCCCTTGCGGTCGATGCGCTGGGTGCGGATCGGGTCACCGCCGTGATGATGCCCACGCGCTACACCTCGCAGCTGTCGCTGGATGGCGCGCGCGCGCAGGCGGAGAAACTCGGCGTGGACTATCACGTGATCGACATCGAGGCGACGTACCAGTCCTTTGTCGACGCGTTGACCCCGGCGTTTGCCGGAAAGCCCGCGGATACCACCGAGGAGAATCTGCAGTCGCGCACTCGCGGCGTGATGCTGATGGCACTCAGCAACAAGCACGGCCGGCTGCTGCTGGCCACTGGCAACAAGAGCGAGATGGCGGTGGGTTACGCCACCCTGTATGGCGACATGTGCGGTGCCTATGCGCCGCTGAAGGACGTTTACAAGACCGTGGTGTACAAGCTCTCGCGCTGGCGCAATCAAGCAGGGAACGAGGAACCAGGCGTGCAGAGCATGCCGTTCGCTGGTGATCCGGCGCGGGTCGCGTTGCACCCGCGATTAAAGCCGAATGCATCCACTCCCGGTTCGGTTGGTGTCTCCCGCTGCTGGGTGATTCCCCCCGAAGTGATCGAACGCCCGCCGTCGGCCGAACTGCGCGACAACCAGACCGACCAGGATTCGTTGCCGCCGTACGACGAACTCGACGCGATCCTGGAGCACTTCATCGAAGGCGAACAGTCGCAGGCGGAAATCGCGATCCAGGGTTTCGATGCCGCCACGGTGCGTCGGGTGGTGCGGCTGGTGCTGCTGAACGAGTTCAAGCGCCGGCAGTCGGCGCCCGGTCCGCGTGTGACCACCCGCGCGTTCGGCCGCGACCGGCGCTATCCGATTACATCTGGCTGGCGTTGAACATTCCCGCGGGAAAACAAAAAGGCCGGCAATGGTTCGCCGGCCTTGGACATGGATCGAACCGCGACGACCTAGTGGTGACCGGAGAAGGGCACCATCTTGCGCAGCGTCGATGGCGCATGTGGCCATTTGGCGTCGGTCAGATACGGATGATTCGGATAGTTGAGCGCCAGCACCTGGCGGGTCTGGTCTGCCAGCGCCTTCTGGTCCAGCGCGATATAGCTGCGCGAGAGAATCGCCAGCGCGTCGCCGGCCTGCGGCGCCTGCTGGTAATGCTCGACCACGTATTGCGCGCGATCGGCCGAGGCGACGTATGCCTTGTTGCGCAGGTAGAACTCGGCCACGTTGATCTCGTACTGCGCGAGCACGTTGCGCAGGTAGATCATCCGCTGGCGCGCATCGGCGGTGTACGCGCTGTCCGGGAAGCGCCGCGAGAGCTCGGAGAAATCGTCGAACGCCTGCAGGTTGTAGGCTTGGTCGCGGCGAGCCTGGGATCCACCCTGCTTGAAGACGCGCTCGATCAGGCCGGCGGTGCGATCGAAATTGATCAGGCCGCGCAAGTAATAGGCATAATCCACATGCTTGTGGGTCGGAAACGTCTTGATGAAGCGGTTGACGGTCGACAATGCGTCGTCCGGCTGGTTGTCCTTGTACTGCGAATAGGCCAGATCGAGCTGCGCCTGTTCGTTGTAGTCACCGGACGGAAAGCGCGCGATCAGACGCTGATAGGCCTTGGTGGCGGCCGAATAGTCGGCATTTTCCAGCGACGCGTGGGCGTTGTCGTAGAGCGCGCCCAGCGGCATCGTGTCGATGGTGTCGCCTTTGTGGCGAAACATCGAACAAGCGCTCATCGTCAGGACCAGCGCAAACACGGCCAGCACCTTCGGGACGGACACATGGGACATCTGCAGCTTGATTACACGCATGGGAAAGAATTCGGATGTTTGATCGAAAAGGCATGATAGCCGAAACCGGCTGCGGCCCGCGGAGGCTGGCATGACCAGCATCCGGGCCGAGGCACTGGTGCCGGTGACGGCGGCAGGACGCAGGTTGGACCAGGCGTTGGCCGAGATGTTCCCGGATTATTCGCGCTCGCGCCTGAGCGGCTGGATCAAGTCCGGCGCGGTGACCCTGGATGGCGTCACCGCGTCACCGCGCCAGCTGCTGCGTGGCGGCGAGCAGGTGCGACTGGCGATCGAGCTGGAAAACGAAGTCACCAGTGCGCCGGAGGCGATCACGCTGAGCATCGTGCACGAGGACGAACACCTGCTGGTGCTGGACAAGCCGGCGGGGCTGGTGGTCCATCCGGGCGCCGGCAACCCGGCCGGCACCTTGCTCAACGCCCTGCTGCACCACGATCCGAAGCTCGCCGAACTGCCGCGCGCCGGCATCGTGCATCGGCTGGACAAGGACACCTCCGGCCTGATGGTAGTGGCCAGATCGCTGCCCGCGCATACAGCCCTGGTCGAAATGCTGTCACGCCACGACGTGGGGCGGCAGTACGAAGCGGTGGTACTGGGAACGATGGTGGCTGGCGGCACGGTGGATGCGCCGATCGGGCGCAGCATGGGCGACCGCCTGCGCCAGTCGGTGCGCGACGAAGAGGACGGCAAGCGCGCAGTGACGCATTACCGCCTGCGCGAACGGTTCCGCGCACACAGCCTGCTGCAATGCCAGCTGGAAACCGGGCGCACGCATCAGATCCGCGTACACCTGGCGCACGTCAACCACCCGCTGATCGGCGACCCCCTCTACGGTGGCGGCTTCAAGTTGCCCAAGGGCGCGTCGCCGGAACTGATCGGCGTGCTGCGCGGATTCCGCCGACAGGCGCTGCATGCCGAACGCCTCTCGTTCGTGCATCCGGTCAGTGGCGAGGCGTTGTCGTTCAATGCCGAACGGCCGGCCGACCAGCGCCTCCTGATCGAGGCGCTGCGCGCTGATCTGCTTGAACACGGCTCCGATCACTACTGAGGCCGACGGCGGAGAATGCCGTTTGCGGCCATGCGATGCTTCACCCCCGTGCCCCTTCCCCGTTCCCCAATGGCCATGACCGAAACCTGGATCTTCCCCGACTGGCCAGCTCCGGCGCACGTGCATGCGGCCGTCACCACCCGTCACGGGCCGGGCGTGTCGGCGGCACCGTTCGATCGATTCAATCTCGGACTGCGCAGCGGCGATTCTGCCGACGCGGTGCAGGCAAATCGAAGTGCGTTACAGCAGACATTGCGCCTGCCGGCCTTGCCACGCTGGCTGCGTCAGGTGCACGGGATCGACGTGGCCGAACTCGGTCCGCTGGCCAGCACGGACGAACCGCAGGCGGATGCGGCCGTATCGCACCTGCCCGGCACGGTGCTGGCGATCCTCACCGCGGATTGCCTGCCCGTGCTGTTCTGTTCGGTGGATGGCAGCGAGATCGCCGCCACGCATGCGGGCTGGCGAGGGCTGGCATCGGGTGTCCTCGAAGCCACCCTGACCGGGCTGCGCTCGCCGCGCGATCAGTTGCTCGCCTGGCTTGGGCCCTGCATCGGTGCGGATTCTTATGAGGTGGGCGAGGAAGTACGCGCCGCCTTCATCGCGCACGACGGGTCGGCGGTGGAATGCTTCGCAGCGAGTCGACCGGGTCACTGGTTATGCGATCTGGCGGCGCTCGCCCGGCGTCGGCTGCAGGCTGCCGGCGTGCAGCGCATTCATGGTGGCGGATTCGACACGCTGGCCGACGAGCGGTTCTATTCCTATCGCCGCGACGGCGCATGCAGCGGCCGATTCGCCAGCCTGGTCTGGCTGGATTGAAGCAGCGCTTGAGCGCATGCGGGCAGGCGTTGCATCAGCGCCATGATGTCGTTGTTCTCCAGCACGGTCATCATCGCGCCGGCAACACCGGATGATACAGACGTCCATTCGAAGGTTGACGACGGCGAAGGCGTGCTCGTCGGTGAGATCGTCGCCCAGATGGATCGGCAGGCAGTCGCTGAATGTCAGGCAGCCAAGCAGTTCGTGCATGGCGCAGCTCTTGTCCATGCCGGTGGGCTTGAGCTGGAGTACACGGTACCCGGGTTGCAGTTCATGGCCGGGTACATCACGCGGCAGTTCTTGCGCGGCATCGTGCAGTGCGGGCAGCTGCCCGGGCGCGCGGTGACAATGCAGGGCGAGGGTCATGCCCTTCGACATCGAGCAACAGCGCCCAGCGAGCCGGATTGGCGGGAAGCGGCGGTGTGGGAAGCGGTTGAACAGGTGCCGCGGTAGTGCAGATGCCAGACGTCAGGGGGCGCCACGGCAGCCGAATGTGAAGAGGGGCCGGTACGCGGGCCCTGTGTCCGGCTTCAGTGTCTTGAATCGGCGCCCGTTGTCCGCATCTCGCAAGCAGTGGCGGAATACCTGCCAGATCGACTTCGAGGGGCACGCATATGCGCATGGACAAACTGACGTCGCGTTTCCAGCAGGCGCTGGCCGACGCGCAATCGCTGGCTGTGGGCCGCGACAACAACATGCTCGAGCCGGCACACCTGATGGCCGCCCTGCTTGATCAGCAGGCCGGCGCGACCGCGCCGCTACTGACCCAGGCACAGGTCAACGTGCCGACGCTGCGGCAGCGTGTCAACGATGCGCTCGAGCGGCTGCCGAAGGTCAGCGGTCAGGAAGGCAACATCAACGTCGGCAATGACCTCACGCGATTGCTCAATCTCACCGACAAGCTCGCGCAGCAGCGTGGTGATCAATTCATCGCCAGCGAGTTGTTCGT
>JBDTZX010000326.1:0-19155 GCA_040004895.1 Rhodanobacter sp.
GGAGCTGCCGGAGTTCCTGGGCAAGCTGCAGGCGTTCCCCGGCGGTCAGGAGACGTTGATCGCGATGCGCTTGCTGATGCTGACGTTCGTGCGCACCGGTGAGCTGCGCGAGGCGCGGTGGTCGGAGATCGACTTCGACACCGCTACGTGGCGCATCCCTGCCGAGCGCATGAAGATGCAGCAACCGCACATTGTGCCGCTGTCGACGCAGGCCATCGAGGCGCTGCGCGAAATCCAGGCGATCACCGGAAACGGTGAGCTCATCTTCCGTTCCCCCAACAAACCGCGGCAGGCCATCAGCGAGAACGCGGTTCTCTTCGCGCTTTACCGCATGGGCTACCGCGGCAAAATGACCGGGCACGGCTTCCGCGCGCTGGCCAGCACCACGCTAAACGAATTGGGCTGGTCGCCGGATGTCATCGAGCGGCAGCTGGCGCACGTCGAACGCAACCAGGTGCGAGCCGCCTACAACCGCGCTCAGTACCTCGACGACCGCCGGAGGATGATGCAGGCATGGGCCGATTTCATCGATAGCCAGCGCACCAGTGCAACGAGCAACATCGTGCCGATCAAGCGATCGGCGTAAGCGGCGGTACCGGGTGTAACGAGCACCCGGCCCGCCTTCCACAACCGTTCAAACGGAGAACGACAATGGCACTCGAAAGTGTAATGGATCAGCAATTGCCCGCGGAGCCGGCACTCGCGGCGTTCGCAATTTGGGACGACACGGTCTACATCTCATGGGCTAAGGCAGTAGTGGACCTGCTGGCCGCTGCCGATGTAGACCAGACCGCCAAGGCAACACCGTCGGATGCTGCACATCTCATCTATACCCTCATGGACGCGGCCGAGGAATACCGAAAACGCGATAACGATGGGAAGCGGAAACTCGCGCAGGAAACACGCGAGGCTGCAGGAGCGCCGGCATGAGCGCGCATATCAGTCGGAAGAGTGTCCTCGCCTTCAACGCAAGCTACGAGCTCACGCCGGACGTGAGCGCGAATGACATGGCGATCGATGCCGGAAACATCCTCGATTCGTTGATATCTACGGTGAACACGCTGGCTATCGAGATCGGTGACGAAGGCAGCCATCTTCATGCAAACCCTGCCGCTGCTGGAAAAATGCTGTGGGGCGTGATGTTCCAGCTGCAGATTGCGCACGACCTCGTCGGAGCTATCGAGGGCAAGACGATCGAGGTACTTAGTCAGCCTGCCCAAGCCATATCCTAACGGTTCAACGCTGCGCCTAGGCTGATCCCCGAAAACCGGGCACCTTCCCCGGCTGGCGCGGCACCTTTTGGAGGGCGCAGAGGTGTACGCGTGGCGAGCGAAACCCGACAGAAAAATCCGCATCAGCGCGTGCAGGAGGCATTTAACCGACTGCCGTTGAACAAAGGCGCTGAATTCATCCTGCAGACCGCCGTGCAAACCATCACTCTCCTCGTCTCCGATCAACCTGGCCCCTATCGACCATTACCTGCGTTTCAGCGAATCGGGCGAGCGCGCGTGGCTCAAGAGGTTGAACAAGTACGCCTGTACGCGGAGCGATGCGCCACGAACCCCCGTAAGGGTCAAGCCGATCCGTTTCGGAAGCTCAGCGCGCACCTGGATAGCCTGCACGGCACCACGATTGATGTACTTGCCGACCACGGGCTGCTGAGGCAAGGCGCCCTCGACGATCCGGCGCGGACGGCCCTACTCGCTGCGACGGTCGACATTTCAGGCGTACATCGAACGATCCCTGGAGGGCGCCCTGCGAACCTTCGAGCGCTTGGCATCGCCAAGGTGCTTGCATGGCACTACGAGCAAGTGACGGGCAAAAAACCGACGTTGGGTAAGAGCCAGTCAAATGCCAGCGCTCCTGACCCGCTCGAGAGGCTATTGCCCGCTTACAGCCAGTTCGTGATGCTGCTGCATGAGATTCTGCAAATCGCTTGCATTACCGCTGATGCTCACGCCTTGGCAACCGCCGCATGCGAGGCTCGCAAAAATAGGCAGGGTTTTAGGTAGTGATCGCGCCTGGTGCGCGAATAACTATCTGTTTCGCCCCATCCAAGGGCCGCGCGTAGCATCCCGCTGGCGCGTCACCTGTAGAAGGCGATGCCAATGCAAACCGAGTCATTCCGTAGCCAATCAGCGCCGAAGGCTGGCGCACTGCAAGTCCAAAACGTCCGTTTCATCCGCTTGCCTGAAGTCCGCGACGTTACGGGCTTGTCCCGTTCCCAGCTCTATCGCCTGGTGCAAAGCGGTGATTTCCCCGCTCAAGTGAAACTAGGCGCATCAGCCTCCGCGTGGATTGAGGCGGAAGTGATGAACTGGTGTGCGGATCGCATCGCCGCGTCGCGGGCTGCAGCCGCATGAGCCCTCCCCAGACACGACGAAGCCCCGCGGCAACGGGGCTTCGAGATCGCACACACAACACTTCTGGCCCCCATTCTAGCGTCACAATCGATCCCGCGCAGCAACTGATCGACCGCCTTGATGGGGTGATTACCACCGGCAAGGGCTGGCGTGCCCGTTGCCCGGCGCACGGTGGCAAGTCCGCTTCATTGGCAATCGCCCAAGGCGACAACGGCACACTGCTGCTGCATTGCTTCGCCGGCTGCCAAGCGCACGAAGTCCTCGCCGCAGTTGGCCTGCAGGTCGGCGACCTATTCGTACGCAAAGACCTGCGCAGCATGTCACCGGCAGAACGCTCGCAACTCCGCCAAGCGGCTTTGCTACCTCGCTGGCGCGCAGCGTTGGAAGTGCTCACCCACGAGGCACACGTGCTGCTGATAGCCGCAAACAAGATCGGCGACGGCTTCGAACTAGATGACGACGAACTGACCCGGATACGCGTGTCGGCTCTGAAGGTCTTCGACGCGCAAGAGGTGCTGCATGCACGCTGAGACCGAAACGTATAGCGCCGGCATCGACGACCTGGCCGCGCACGAGGAAGCCGCTCACCCGGTTATCGATCTGATCGATCTGGCATTGCTGAAACTGGACACCGACCCCGGCGCGCTCTTTGAGCGGGATGTGCTGGCCGCCTTGACCGAGGTTCGTCACATCGAACCCGCGCGGTATCAGCGGGTGCGTGCGGCAGCGAAGGCGGGCAGGGCTGGCGTGGGCGAATTGGACAAGCTGACCGCTCCGAAGGATGACGGCGGCAGTATCGAGGTGTTCGCCGAAGTGGAACCATGGCCGGAGCCGGTTGACGGTAGACGGTTGCTGACCGACCTTTGCGCCATCATCGGCGCGCACGTCATCGCCGATCCACCGACTATTCGCGCCGCTTCCTTGTGGGTTGTGCACACCTACTGCATGGACGTGCTTACGGTGTCGCCGCTGGCTCACATATCAGCGCCGGAGATGCGATGCGGCAAGACGGTGCTGCTCACAGCGATGATGCGTCTGGTCTATCGGCCGCTGCCGGTCTCGAGCATCACACCATCCGCGATCTTTCGGAGCGTGGAACTGTGGGCGCCGACGCTGGGCATCGACGAGGCAGACGCCTTTCTGAAAGACAACGAAGAAGCGCGCGGACTGATCAACTCCGGTCTGTACCGTGAGGGTGCTTCTGTCATTCGATGTGTCGGGGACGACCACACCCCCACCAAGTTCAGCACCTGGGCACCGAAGATCCTTTGCGGCATCGGCAAGCTCGCCGGCACCATCGAAGATCGTTCGATACCGCTGCGCATGCGTCGCAAGGTGGCCGGTGAGACCGCGGCCAATATCCGTCGATCCGATCCACAGCCTTGGCTTGATCTGCAGGCACGCATCGTCCGCTGGGCAATCGATCACCGGCACGCCGTAGCAATCGCACGGCCTGCACCCGCGCACGGTCTCGGTGATCGTGCGCAAGACTGCTGGGAGCCGCTGTTATCCATTGCGGACCTTGTGGCCGGCGACTGGCCGGGACTCGCTCGCGCCGCGGCGCTGGCGCTGCACGGGGTCGAGCAGGACACACCAAGCATCAATGTCGAGCTGTTGCGCGATATCGAGGCAGCGTTCAGGGAGCGTCACACCAGCCGACTGGCCAGCCGGGAACTGGTGGAAATTCTGACCCATGACGATGAAGCACCGTGGGCGACATGGAACCGGGGCGACCCGTTGAAGATTCGCCAGCTCGCCGCGCGTCTTTCGGAGTTCGGGATCAAGTCGAAAACGACACGCCTACCGAACGGAAGTCAGTTGAAGGGGTACGCACTCGACGACTTCCGGGATGCCTTTACTCGCTACCTTTCTGCCGAGGGGGCTGTTTTATCCGTCCCACCGTCGCAACCGCATAGCAGCGCGGTTTGCGAGGCATCGGCAAGCGTACCGGCATCCAAGGCGGTACGGATCGAAAAAGCTCCGGAACCCGCATCAGATAAGGCTTGCAACGGTGGGACGGATAAAAACACCCTCCCCAGAAAAAAAGAGGAATTCATCACGGAACGAGAGGAGATCGACCTATGAGCGCCATTGAACTGAGCCGCCAGTGTCGTGCCGCTGGTATTCGTCTACAGGCGCGCGGCGACCGTCTGCACGTCGAGGCACCTGCCGGCAGTATCACTCCGGAATTACGGAAGGCGCTGACCGAACACAAGGCCGACCTGCTTGCGCTGCATGCGATCCGGGCACATTTGCAGATGCTCGCCGTGAAGCTGGGCATTCCCCGTGCTGTTGTCGATGTTCTGCCGATCGAGGAACTGGAAGCGACCGCCGAGCAATCCACCTTGTACGAAGGCTACCTGGACGGCGATGGCGATCCGCTCGCGCATGCCTTGCTCGTGTTCTACCTGCACTCTCTTGCCGCTGCATGCAGCCAGCCAGCTGGCGGCGTGGCATGAGCGAACTCACATTTCTAAACTAGACGGAGATAGAAAAAAATGAAAGGCAAAAAGACAGGCGGCCGCACGACGGGAGCACTGAACAAGGCGACCAAGACCATCAAGGAACTGGCGCAGCCCTACGGAGAGGAGGCGCTCAGTGAGCTGGTCAAAATCATGCGCGATTCTGAGGCGCCGCACGCAACGCGAGTGGCCGCTAGCCGGGAGATTCTGGACCGCGGATACGGCAAGGCATCGCAAGCCGTCGACATCAAGTCCAGTGATGGGAGCATGGCGCCTCGAGGCTTGGACCATTTCTATGGAGTAACAAACCCCGTTGAATGTGCACGCATCTATCAACAGGTCATGCAAGGGGAAGGAGCATGAGCCTGCAATATCTACGCACCTGCAATTTGACCATCGGCGACGACGCCGGCGACATTCTCGACTTGAGCGAATTCCACATCAGGTTCACCACGACGAGCGGCACGACATCGACGCTCAAGTATGCTGAGGTTCGCGTTTGGAATTTGGCGGAAGACACGGCGAATCTGGTGCAAACGGAGTTCACGAAAATCACGCTTCGCGCCGGCTACGGCGGCAACAACGCAATCATCTTCAAAGGCCAGATTGGCCGGATCGAAAAGGGCCGCGAGGACTCGGTCAATGCATACCTCGATCTCTACTGCCAGGATGGCGACAAGGGAAAAGTTTGGTCCGTGACGAACGCCACGCTGGCGAATGGACACACCGATGACCAGGTGTACGAGCAACTGATGAAGGACTTCGGTCGTTACGACCTTCACCCGGGTTACAAGCCGTCACTTGGCCAGGAGAAGAGCATTGGCGGCTACAGCATGTTCGGGACGACAGCCGACTACATGCAACGGCTTGCCGACAAAAACGACTGTGACTGGTTCATCGAGGACGGCACCGTGAATCTCGTGCCTCGAAAGAGCTTTCTCCCCAGCACATCGACTCCTTCGATCTCTTCGCAGACAGGTCTGATCGGAACCGCTGCTCAGACCTTCGATGGCATCAACCTGAAGTGCCTGCTCAACCCATCGATACGCACGGGCTGCCCTTTCAAATTGGACACTGGCTCGATCAACACGCTCGTGCAGAAGCAACCACTGCTTGGCGAGGAAAAGCTGGTGGTGCCGGACATCGACAAGCACGAGATCTACAAAGCGCTTTGCGTCGCGCACGAGGGCGACACTCGTGGCCAAGAGTGGTACACGACGCTTATCGGTGTGTCGGTCGATGGCACTGTGCCGAATCAAGGGCCGGCGTTCAACAGCGTGCCGAGTGGAAGCTGAGGAACCAGCTACCAAGCACTTCCACCACTCAGTTCCTATTGAAGTTGAGCGATGCGCAGATTGAACTGTTCCGTGAGGCAGACGACATCGGCAACGCAAGCGTCGTTTCGACTGTGGATCCACTCGCGCTGCCGGTCGCGCGCAGCTGAGTCTTTCGTGTAGTCGGTGTGCGTGTAGTAGAGAATCGCCATCTGACGGTCGAGCAAACTCAGCTGTGGATTGCCGCAAATGGCGCGCGCTGTGATGTTCGTGGCCGTCGAGCAATCGAATGAGGGCCCGGTTGCGTTGGCAATGACCTTTGCGAGGACGCTCGTATCGCTTCCTGGCAACTGGGGCGCAGCCACTTCAGAGGTCGCCACCGGCGCGGGTGCTACAGCGTCACTCGACTGACCTGCGGCAGACACATCAGGTTCCGCATCGACGGGCGCAGTAACTGGGTCAGGAACTGCCGGCGCTGCAGGCTCTTGCTGAGGTGCTGTCCCAGGGCTTGGAGCAGGCGCAGTATCCACAACACTCGGTGCCGGCGTTCGCAGGTCGGCGGTTGCGGCGTCGACGTCGGCAAGGTGTCGTATGTCCAACGAGCACGTTTCAGTCCACGCAACAAGGCCGCCACCGTTGCAGGTGTCTCCCGTAACGATAGACACGTCCTTCTGTGCCGTGTCATTTGGCCAGACTCGACCAGAGCACAGAGGCCCGCTGCTCGCGGACGCGCCTTGCTTGTTCACGAGCCTCACTTCGACGCAGTCGGAACCCGGCGTCCATCCAGTGTTCGTGAACTGACAGGTGCCATTGCCCAGGCCGTTAAGCCTGCAACTTGATTCGATGTGCTGGCCGATCTGCAGTGCGGGAACAAAACAGACCGCGACGGCGAGCCCGATCAGGAACACCGCAAAAGACGATAGAGTCAGGCTTACCGTTCCAGAGCGCTTTTTCTCCTGCCGTACCGTCCTCGTCGGGCGAAGACCATAGGAATTGGGTGCGGCGCTGGCGAGCTGGAGAGGCCGGCCGCATTTTAGGCAAGCCGGCGCAGCGTCGCTGACGTCCGTGCCGCAGTCAGGGCATCTGATCAAAGCCATGTTTTTCCCCTGTCATTGTGAACTGGCCATGCGTTCTGCACCGGCACTGTGCAGAACATACTCCCCGCTATGTCGGGTTGTCGCCGATCGCTCTCGCGGCCGCCATTCCTATCCAAACAAGCGAACAGCGCCATGATGCTCAACGTCTGCGGACGCACGGTCGACGACTCGGAAAAAGTCAGTCCGGTGGCGTTTCGCGCCGCGTGTTGTATTCGATGTCTCGCAGTGCTTGGACGCCCGATGCAAGCGCCCACAAGATCGACGCGCTGATAACTGCAGAGAGCACGAACGCTACCTCGGCCGCCAAACTAAGGTTTGCGAGTGCACCGCCGATGAAGGCGCCGAACACGCTCAGCATGGCTACAACCTGAAGAAACGTCACGATGCCGCCTGTTTCGCGTTGTCCGTCTTTCATTCTCGATCCCCAGGTGCACGCTGCGATCGCAAGCGGTGCGCATACGATGCCAGCACAGCAGCCTCCAAGGAAGCGCTGAAGCCGGCACCGGTGAAATGCCGGCAGAAGTATTGCCAAGGGCGCAACTGGTGGTCACTCAGCTGCAGCGATCATCCGCATCTAGCTGCGGCCATGCTTGGGCGGCGTGCTGTGGTTCCTCCGCGCGGCAT
Organism: Rhodanobacter sp.; assembly: GCA_040004895.1. Taxonomy (GTDB): domain Bacteria; phylum Pseudomonadota; class Gammaproteobacteria; order Xanthomonadales; family Rhodanobacteraceae; genus Rhodanobacter. Next base: position 7,821 of record JBDTZX010000326.1, read on the forward strand.
CACCGGCAGTCAGGGTGCTAGTTCGCCAGCAGAGTGCGACCGTACTGCGTCAGCCGCAAGTAGCCACCCAACGTCCTTTCGAGAATGCCGCGCGCCTCGAGGTCGATCCATACCGGTTCCGGTATGTCGGCCCGCGGCACAACATCCTTCTGAAGGAACTGTGAGAGCAGTTCCCTGCGCGCTTCGATATAGTCGCGTCCGGTCATGCCGCTGCCGAACGCCCATAGGCCTGATCGAAATTTCCAAGTGGAATGACGTGTGCCGCGTCGCGCATTTCAACGCGGACGGTGCGATGGCTGCGCACATGCTCGTCGCGGGCGACCGTGCGGGCTAGGCGAATCGCCGCAGCCAGCTGCATGTCATTGAACAGGGCCAGCCCCTGGCGACGAACGCTCCAAGGTCCGGCGGGGGTCTGAGCGATCGTGTAGAGAACCATCGTTGCCACCATGCAAGGAAAGAGAACGCCCCGGTTCGCCGGTTCCGCCTGACTTTCCGATGTCGGCATCGTGCCTGACGTCCAGTCGGTTCGTTCCTGACTTGCGGGGCTGGGTGAGCGTGCGCGTTTTAGCCAGTCTGCGGCATCGGCAGTCCCCTCCGGCTTGTGTAGGGGATGGCTGACGGGGCTGGACGCTTCATGGCCCTGGCGATCTGCGACTGACCGCTACACACCTGTAAATTCCTCGAAATATTGCGGAAAGTCTTCGAGCAGATAATTTAAGATAGCCGTCTATTCGTTGGACTCGTCGAGCTGATGACTCACGCCGCTAAACTCTATGCGCTCTGCCTGCTAGCATTCTCGTCATCTGGGTGCGGGCGCGCACCGGAGCCGTCGGTGTCCCTGCTGACGTTGAACGCTGATCCTGCAGTCTACGTGTATGACGTTAAACTCCGAAAAGCGACATTGATTGAGTGTCAGACGGGAACGCCTCGGGAACAAGTCGAGCGGACCAGGCTCCCCGCTTGCGAGTACGCTACAAACGCAGCGAGAAGGCTTCCTAAATCCGGCTGACTAGCGCACCACGCGTTAGTGCGGCGGCCAATGGTTCAGATATTTACTCGTGCCGCATACCTGGCGACGCCTTCGCCCAGGCTGTGGCCGGGTCGACGGCTTCGGGCGACACGTCTCCAAACACCGCCGCGGAATTCCGGCATCGGCGTCGCTCACCGGCGCGTGTAGGACTTTGCCTTCAAGTGGTCGCGCGGGCTGAGACACCAGGCCGCTATCCTTGGCGTACTTCGAAGACAGGACGGTTGCATGTGCTACTCGGCGCAGATCTGGGGAGACTTCCGAAAGTACGAACGCTTCGGCGGCACGATGAACATCAAGGAGTTCATGAAGCTCGCTGGGTGGACAAAGAAGAAGGGGTCATGGGTGAAGGTCGTGCCCCGTGCCATGCGTCGCGCGATGGCCGACGCAACCAATGGTGTGTTGCCGATGGTGGAGCTGGCGCGCGCCGCGGATGCCGAGGCCGTCGCATTGATCGCGGCCGAGATTGGCACCCAGGAAGCGCGGCTGGTTGAAGCGAACATGAAGCTCGCATCTGCAAAGCCGACCAAGAAAGCCGAGAACGACAAGCGCGTCGCGACGAACAAGATCACCGCGGGGCAGAAGAAGCTCGACGAGATTGCTGCGCCGGCACCGACCGATGGCATCGACCGGATCTGGCCGGGTCACTTCGCGCCGGTGATGATCAACGACCCCGTCACGTTCGAGCGCACCGTCGTGCCCATGCGTTACCGCTGTCGCTTGCCTGGCTGGACCGAGGCCGATGAGATCGAGAAGCCCGGCACGTACAACGCGCGCCGCGACAAGCTGTCCACCGTCTGGCGCAAGGTGTTCGGCTTCCACCACGGCATCATGGTCGTTGACCGGTTCTACGAGAGTGTCTATTTCCACGATCTGCAGCAGCGGCAACTGGTGCCCGGTGAGCGCGAGCAAAACGTGGAAATCATGTTCACCCCGTCGACTGGTGAGAATTTGTTCGTGGCCTGTCTGTGGACCTACGTCGAAGCGGCCGGCGATGACCCCGGGTTCTACACGTTCGCGGTGATCACTGACGACCCGCCTTTGGAAGTGGTAGAAGCCGGGCACGACAGATGCCCCGTGCCGATCAAGGAAGAGAACATCGACGCGTGGCTGGAGCCGGACCCGGACAACCTGGCGGCGCAGTTTGCCATCCTGGACGACCGCGAACGGCCGTACTACGAACACCAGCTGGCCAGCAAGGAGGCCTGATGCTTCCCGATCGAGCCAACTTGAAACGCATGCTGGCCAGTCTGGATCTGGCCATCGCCGGTGCGGTGAAGTATCACCCGGACGAGGGTGATTTCCGCACCACGCTGAGCACATCCGTTCGACTGCTGATGCTCGAAGCCAGCGAGGCCGACCACGAGTGGATCCATGGCCAGCTCGAAGAGATGCTGGCGCGTCACGGACTGAAAGACTTCGAACTGTGATCGCGACGAGGCACGACGTACAGGTGCGGTGGACGCGCGCAACCGGGAAGGGGCCACCTATCGAACGATGGTTCGCCGGCGTCTCGTTGCCAACCTATACGGAGGCGTTCGCCCAGGTCGAGCGTATCGACGGGCAGTGGTGGCTGATCCTCTTCAGCGCGTCATGCAGGCGCCGTCACCCGGAGTTGACTGAACAACGAATCCCGTATGCTTCGCCGCGAACGGCAAAGAGGCACTTGGAGGCGTGGATGCGCGCGAACTGGCCGACGATCGAGAGGCTGTTTGGGATCTGTGTCCCACCAGCTGAGTAGACATTGGGAAGGCTCACGACGCCCAACTTGTCGTCTCTCCGATAAAAAAAAGCCCCGACAATGCGGAGCTTTTTAGAGCTTCTTCACCGATCTGGGCTTCGAGTTAGCGCATGACCGAATGGGGGTAAATCTGTGGGCTCCAAGTATCCTGCAAGAGTAGTATTTTACTTTTGATTCAATTACTTAGACCACTTTTTTGGTACCGGTGATAGGACTCGAACCTACACGACATCGCTGCCAGCGGATTTTGAGTCCGCCGCGTCTACCATTCCGCCACACCGGCATGTGAGCGACGAATTATGCCGGGTTCAGTGCACGCGGTCGAGTCCCAGCACGCGCACGTCGCGCTCGTACCAGCGATCCTCGGGCAGTGGCTGGAATACCGCGCACTGGGTCATCGGACCGGAGTAGATGTGCAGGCTCACGGTGACGGCGCTGTCGCTGGGATTGCGGATGCTGTGGTATTCGTGCGGCGGGATCAGGCTGCCGGCCGAGCCGGTGCCGGCCTGTATCGAGCCGATCGGCTGGAAACGGTAATGCGACGCATCGTGTTCGAGCAGTTCGTACTGCACGATCTCCAATGCGCCGTTCCAGACGCCTTCGACGCACCACATGCCGTCATGATCGTGGATCGGCGTGCCTTGGCCCGGACCCCAGGTCATCGCCACCACGCAATAACCGTGTTCGTCGCTGCGGTACAACTCGCGGCGGGCGTAGTGGTCGGCACAGGACTCGAACACGCAGTCAGGCAGCGTCACCTGGTTGTCGCGGATCAGCCGGCACAGGCTGTTGCGCAGGCTGTCGGTGAGTTCGTGGGTGTTCGGCTTGGCCACGGCGGCGTCGATCGCGTCGATCAGCGTGCGGCTGCCGGGGAAATCCAGGGTAAGCATGATGTTCTCGGGTGGTACGTGACGCCGACCATGGTAGCAGCGCCGCGGTTAGCCGGTTGATAAGCGCGCCAGGAAGCCGCCGATCGCGCGACTGTAGTTCTCGATGTCGACCAGGAAGGCGTCGTGGCCCTGCGGCGAGTCCAGCGCCACGAACTCGACCACAGCGCCGGCTGCTTCCAGCCCTTGCGCGATCTGTTCCTGCTGTTGCAACGGGAACAGGATATCGGTACTGACGCCAATCACCATGGCGCGCTCGACGCGGATGCGCCGGAGCCCCTCGTGCACGCTGCCACCACCGTATTCGGCCATGTCGAACCAGTCGCTGGCACGGGAAAGGTACAGATAACTGTTGGGGTCGAAATTGCGCACGAAGCGCCTCGCGTGACCTTCGAGATACGACTCGACCTGGAACTCGCGACCGAACGGTTCTTCCTCACGCTGCTCGGGATCGAGCCGGATGCGCGCGAAACGGCCGTTCCATTCCATCGCCGATCGATACGTGATCACGCCGAGCTTGCGCGCGATGCTCATGCCGGTGTCGGGGTAGGTTCCGCCTTCCGTGGCATGGATATCGACCGCACCTGCGCGTCCTGCGATGTGCATGGATGCACGAGTGTCGCTGGAGGCAGGATCGCCGGAGCGACCGCTCGCGGCACTCATCCCTCCCTGGATATCGGCCGCTCCTGCGCTTCCTGCGCTCGCGGCACTCATCCCTCCCTGAATATCGTATTTGCCGTCGTTCCAGCCGGGATCCAGCCGGATTGCCTCGCGCTGCAGCGAGCGAATGGCGATGGCGAACGGCTGGGCTTGCGGCGCGGTGTCCACGCTGATGTGCGCACGCACGCTGCCGGGATGCAGCAGCATGTATGCCAGCGCGCTCATGCCACCCATCGAGCAGCCGATCAGGCAGGCCAGCTGCGCGATGCCGAGACTGGCAACGGCCACATGCGCCGCGTTGGCGACGTCCTCCAGCGCGAGCTCGGGAAAGCTCAATCGATATGCTTCGCCGGTGGCGGTATCGATCGATGCGGGACCGGTCGAGCCCTTGTCGCTGCCCAGCGAATTCACGCAGATCACGAACCAGCGTGAGCTGTCGATCGCCTTGCCCGGTCCGGCCATGTCTTCCCACCAGCCGGGGGTGGGATCTTCTGCATTCGACGCCATGTGCGCGCTGGGCGAGAGGCCGGTGAGTACCAGCACCGCGTTGTCGCGTGCCGAGTTGAGCGTGCCCCAGGTTTCGTAGGCGACGAGCGCGCCATGCAATTCACCGCCGCGCTTCATGGCAAACGGTGAGGGCAGGGCGAAGTAGCGACGCGCGTCCAGCATCATCCATGCACCTTGTCGATGCGGATGGTGATCGGCGTGGCGGTATCGACCGCGACCACGCCGGCGTCGCCCTCGAGATCGCCCGCCTGCGCGATCGGCTGGCCGCTGTGGCTGATCCGTGCGCCGACGAACACGCGCGACACTGACGACAGTTTCATCGCAGGCATCATCGCCATTGCATCGGTCAGCGTGACGCTTGCTGGCAGATGGGCGGCGTCGAGTTTCGCCACCGCCAGCGGCATCGGTGGGCCTTGCTCGGCGCGCGCGTAGACGAACAGCGTATCGCCGGCGACCAGCTTGCCTTTCAGCGCCGGCGAAAGTGTGACATTCACCCGCAACGATGCACCTTGCGCAACCGTCGTGGACGCGGGCGATGCACCCGACGCAGCGGAAACTGGCACGCCGCCAGCGCGCGAATCGGCCAGGGCGATCTGTTCGGCAACCGCTCTGGCGACGGTCGAGCCCGGTGCGAGTTGCGGCTGCAGCAGGCGCCAGGTGGCGGACGCATCACGATAGAGTCCGTGCTGGAAATCGCTGATGCCGAGCAGCCACAGGCCACGCTGGTTGTCCGGATGCATCTGCACCGCACGCTTGAGCAGATCGAGCGCGCGGCCATCGATCATGTGGTCAGCGCGGGTCATCGATTCGGCTTCGGCCCAGCCGACCATCGCCTCGCCATTGTCGGGGTCGAGCTTGAGCGCGTGGTCGTAGGCATCGCGCGTGTCGGCCGGGTTGCGCAGTATATTGCTGGTCTGCGCCAGCAGCATCCAGCCCTGCAGGTCGTCGGGTTTTTCGGCCAAGTGCGCATGCAGTTCGGTCACCGCCTGTTGCATGGTGAGCGGCTGGGTCGATTCGGCCGTGACGCGGTTGAGCGCCGCTGGCGTACCCACCAGAAGGTACAGGCCGGCTGTCGTCAGCGGCAGTACAAAAGCGATCAGCAGGCTCAGCACGAATGCAGAATGCGTTCGCCCCGAACGTCGGCCCACTCGAATGATCGGCACCAGCAGCACGGCGAGCGCCACGGCGATCATCGCCGCGGCGACGAGGAAGAAAATGATTTTCACCAGTCATCCCCGTTCTCGTTCGGCGCCTCAGCGATGACGCCGCCATGATTTCCGACGCCCTGACTTCTCTTGCGAATCACCAACGCGACGGCGATGGCACCGACGATCAGGATCAGCAGCGGGCCGAACCACAGCAGCCACGTGCCGGATTTCAACGGCGGGTCGTACAGCACGAACTCCGAGTAGCGCGCCACCAGGTAGTGCTTGATCTCGTCGTCGTTGCTGCCGTGCTGCATCATCCGGAAGATCTGGTTACGCAGGTCGCGGGCGATCGGCGCGTTGGAATCGGCCAGCGTTTCGTTCTGGCACATCGGACAGCGCAACCGCTGCGTCAGATGCTGAAAGCGCAGCTCCTGCGCGTGGTTCGCGAACGGCATCGGCTCGATCGCCTGGGCGTGCGCCAGACCCGCAAAGACCAACAGTGTCATCAACAGTGCGAACAGGATGAAGCGCATCACGGCGTTTCCCTCTGCAGGGCGGCGATCGCGGGCTTCAGCTCGCTGGCCACCACATCGCTGGTCAGCGGACCGATGTGCTTGTAGCGGATCACGCCCTTGCCATCGATCAGGAAACTTTCCGGCGCACCGTACACACCGAAATCGATGGCGGTGGTTCCGGACACGTCGGCGATCAGCACCTGGTACGGGTTGCCGTGCTGCGCCAGCCACGCCTTGGCATCGGTCGGCGCATCCTTGTAGTTGTAGCCGACCAGCACCACGCCGAGCGTCGGAGCTTCGGCTTGCAGTACCGGGTGTTCGACACCGCATTCGATGCACCAGCTGGCGAACACGTTGAGCAGATACGGTTTGCCCAGCAGGTCCTGCTTGCTCACCGTGGTCGTCGGTTCGTACAGACTGGGCAGGTTGAATGCCGGTGCGGGCTTGTCCAGCAGTGGTGAGGGAATCGCACTCGGATCGTGATCGCTGTTCCACCAGATGCCGAAGCCGAGCAGCGCGACCAGCAGCAGGAAACCGAAGAACGGAACCAGCCGGCTCATGCGCCAGCCTCGACCGGCATCGTCGGCGGCGGCACGATATTGTCTTCGGTGCGCGAGCCGCGACGGATGCGGAAGCGGCGATCACCCGCAGCGATGAAACCGCCGAGCATCATCAACAGTCCCCCGGCCCACAGCCAGCGGATGAACGGCTTGTGGTACAGCCGTACTGCCCACGCGCCTTCGATGTTCTGCGCATCCATCGGTTCGCCCAACGCCACGTACAGATCGCGGGTGATGCCCGGGTCGATCGCCGATTCGGTCTGCACCTGCTCGCGCGTGTAGATGCGCTTCTGCGGGTGCATCACCGCGATCATCTTGTCGCCCCGGGTCACTGTCACCGTGCCCTGGTCGGCGCGCCAGTTCGGCCCCTGGGTTTCGGTGACGCCATCGAAGCGGAAGTCGTAGCCGCCGATGTGCTGCACGTCGCTGGGTGCCATGCGCACGTCGCGCGTGACACTGAGCGACTCGGAGAGCAGCACGCCAATCAGGAACACCGCCATGCCCGCATGCGCAAACAGCATGCCGGCCATCTCCGCCGGATAGCGCCGTCCGCGCGGCATCTCGCGCCAGCGCTTGACCACGTAGAGCAGCACACCGACGGCGACCCAGATCGCCGCAGCCACGCCGGCAATCGCCTTCAACTGGCCGTCGACCAGGAACGCCGCGATGATCGCGCAGGCGACGGCGGCAAGTCCGGCGCGCGCCATCACGCGCTTGAGCACCGGCGCTTCGCCTTTGCCCCAGCGCAGGTACGGGCCGAACGGCAGCAGCAGCACGATCGGCAGCATCAACAGCGGAAACAGCAATCCGAAATAGGGCGGCCCGACCGAGATCTTGCCCAGGTTCAGCGCATCGCCGATCAGCGGAAACAGCGTGCCCAGCAGCACCATCGCCGCGGCCACGGTGAACATCAGGTTGCCGATCAGGATGGCACTTTCGCGCGACACCACCGCGAAGGGTTTGCCGCCAGCCACCTTGGGTGCGCGCAAGGCATACAGCAGCAGCGAGCCGCCGACCACGATGACCAGGAAGCACAGGATGAACAGGCCGCGCCGCGGATCGGACGCGAACGAGTGCACCGAGGTCAGTACGCCCGAACGCACCAGGAACGTACCCAGCAGCGACAGCGAGAATGCGAAGATCGACAGCAGGATCGTCCACGCGCGCAGCGAGCCGCGTTTCTCGGTCACCGCCTGCGCGTGGATCAGCGCGGTGCCGACCAGCCACGGCATGAAACTGGCGTTCTCCACCGGATCCCAGAACCACCAGCCGCCCCAGCCCAGTTCCGCATACGCCCACCAGCTGCCGGCGACGATGCCGCAGGTGAGAAACGCCCAGGCGACGTTGGTCCAAGGCCGCGCCCAGCGCACCCACGCCTGTTCCAGTTCGCCGCCGAGCAGCGCGGCGATCGAGAACGCGAACGCCACCGAGAATCCGACGTAACCCATGTAGATCACCGGCGGATGGAAGGTCATGCCCGGATCCTGCAGCACCGGATTCAGATCGCCGCCATCGGCCGGCATCGGCAGCAGCCGACCGAACGGATCGGAGGTGAACAGGATGAAGGCCAGGAAACCCACCGCGATGAGACCGAGTACGCCGAGCACGCGCGCCACGAACGCTTCGGGCAGATTGCGGCTGAACAGTGCCAGCGCCAGCGTCCACACATTGAGGATGAAGATCCACAGCAGCATCGACCCTTCGTGCGCGCCCCACACCGCGGCAATGCGGTAGTACCAGGGCAGTGCCAGGTTGGAATTTTCGGCGACGTACTGCACCGAGAAATCGAAGCGCAGAAAGGCCACCACCAGCAGCACGAACGCCAGCACCACGAAGAAGCCCTGCGCGAACGCCGCCGGTCGCGCCACCGCCATCATCGCCTGGTTGCCGCGCCATGCACCGACGATCGGCAGGATGCTCTGCGCCAGCGCCAGCAGCAGTGCGAGGATCAGTGCGAGCTGGCCAAGCTCCGGCGTCACTGCGGACTGCCTTGATCGGTGTCGTCCTGGTCGGCCGCTTGCGCCATCGGCTTGTCCTTGTGCGCCTTGGCCATCGCGTCCTTCAGTTCCCTCGGCATATAGGTTTCATCGTGCTTGGCCAGCACTTCCGTCGCGACGAAATGCGCGCTGTCCATATAGCCGGTGGCGATCACCGACTGGTTGTCGCGAAACAGGTCGGGCAGGATGCCGGTGTATTCCACCGGCATCGCGCCATCGGCGTCGACCACGGTGAAGGTGACTTTCAGCGAATCCTTGCTGCGCTGGATCGAACCGCCCTTGACCATGCCGCCGAGGCGAAAGGTCTTGTAGCTGCCTGCTTGGCCGGATTGCACCTGACTCGGCGTGAGCAGGTAATTCATGTTCTGCTGCAGGGCATACACGCCCAAGCCGACTGCCAGTGCGGCGGCGGCCACGACCAGGGCGACGATGGTGAGTCTGCGTTTGCGGGTGGGGTTCATGGGTGTGTTCGAAAGCCGTTCGCGTCAGGCGAGTGGCGTGGTGGAAGAGGGGGCGTTGCGGGCCTGTCGCGCACTCTGGCGCGCGATGCGCGCACGCAGTTCGCGCAGGACACGTCGACGACGCAATCGGGGTGCAAGGGTGTCGACAACCAGCACGATGAAGAACACCGCATACGCGGGCCACACATACGCGGCATAACCGCCCATCGCGAAAAAGTGCTGGAGAGTCATGGCGTGCTCTCTCTTTCGGCGATCTGCCGCACCCAGTCCTTGCCGCTTTCCAGTGCCAGCAGGTCGGTGCGCACGCGACGGAACAAACTGGCGATGTAGTAGAACTTGGTCGCCAGCATCATCAACAGCAGTGGCCAGAGCATGGCGCCGGACATCTTCGAGTGGCCGAAGATGCTGATGGTGCTGCCCTGGTGCAGGGTGTTCCACCAAGTCACCGAAAAATGCACGATCGGTACGTTGACGATGCCGATGATGGCGAGGAACGCGGCGGCGCGGGCGCCCTGGCGACGATCCTCGAAGGCGTGGTAAAGCCCGATCACGCCGAGATACAGAAACAGCAGCACCAGCTCGCTGGTGAGCCGGGCATCCCATGTCCACCAGGTGCCCCACATCGGCTTGCCCCACAGCGAGCCGGTGACCAGCGTGATCAAGGTGAACGCCGCGCCGATCGGTGCCGATTCCATCGCCACCACCTCGGCCAGCTTGATCCGCCACACCAGCGCGATGAACGCGGACACGCCCATCACGCCGTAGATGAACATGCTCATCCACGCGCTGGGCACGTGGATGAAGATGATCCGGTAGGCGTCGCCCTGCTGGTAGTCCGCCGGCGCCAGCACCAGCCCGCCGTACAGTGCGATGGCGCCGGCAAGCAGTGCCAACGCCATCGCCCACGGACGCAGCGTGCCGGCAAAACGATAGAAGGTTGGCGGCGAGCTGAGCCTGTGCAACCAGAGCGGGATCCAGTTGGCCATACGTAGTCAGGCATCCAGAGCAATTCGAAGGGCGGCAGCGCAGGCCAGTGGTGCCAGCACCACGGCCAGGATCAATGCCGCGCCGAGCCAGGCGATCGGTGCGAGCCACGGCAATCCCTGCTGGGCCGCCGCCACCGCACCGGCGGCGAAGATCACCGCGGGCACGCACAAAGGCAGCAACATCAAGGCGAGCAGCATACCAGAGCGCCGCGTGCCGGCCGTCAGCGCCACCAGCACCGCGCCGAGCAGACTGAGCAGCGGCGTGGCCAGCAGCAGCGCCAGCAGCAGCACTGGAATCACCGCGGCCGGCAGGTGCAGCATGGCGGCCAGCAGGGGCGCGATCACGATCAGCGGCAGCGCCGTGGTCAGCCAGTGAGCAAGGATCTTCATGCCCAGCATCAACGCCAGTGGCTGTGGTGCGATCACCAGTTGTTCCAGCGAGCCGTCCTCGATGTCGCTGGAGAACAACGCATCGAGCGCCAGCAGCATCGCCAGCAGCACGGTGACCAGTACCACCCCGCCGGCGATCCGCTGCAGCAGGGTGTCTTCGGGCCCCAGCGCAAACGGGAACAGCATCGTCACCATCAATGCGTACAGCACCGGCATGGCGATGTCGCCACGGCGGCGCCAGGCGAGCGTAAGGTCGCGACGCAACATCGCGGCGCATGCGCTGGCCAGCCCGGGATGGCTCATCGATTTTCTCGGAGCGGGTTGGGAAGCGATAGCGCTCTTCCACAAGAGCAAACTTGATCACCTGAAGGACTTCCCTTCGGCCGCCAATCTTCCGCAGTGAGCAGAGGCAGGAGTCCATGCATGCAGCGACGATGCTCAGTCATGCATGCGGAT
>JBDTZX010000295.1:0-5687 GCA_040004895.1 Rhodanobacter sp.
TTCCGGCGTGCGTGAACTGTCGCGCGTGTACCGCGTGATCGAAGCGATGGAAAAGCACGAGCTGCCCTTGCTGCTGCATGGCGAGGTCACCGATCCAGACATCGACATCTTCGATCGCGAGCGGGTTTTCATCGAGCGCCACCTGATCCCGCTGCAGGCCCGGTTCCCGGCCTTGCGCATGGTGCTGGAACACATCACCACCCGCGACGCGGTCGACTTCGTCAGCGGCGCCCCGGCCAACGTGGTGGCCACGATCACCGCGCATCATCTGCTGCTCAATCGCAACGCCCTGTTCGAAGGTGGCATCAATCCGCACAACTACTGTGCCCCGATCCTCAAGCGCGAGACGCATCGCGCCGCCCTGCTGCAGGCAGCCACCAGCGGCAATGCCCATTTCTTTCTCGGCACGGACAGCGCGCCGCACGCTCGCGAAGCGAAGGAAGCGGCTTGCGGATGCGCGGGACTCTATACGGCCCATGCGGCTTTGGAACTGTATGCCGAAGCGTTCGATCAGACAGGCAGACTGGACCGGCTGGAGGCGTTTGCCAGCTTCCATGGTCCGGACTTCTACCGTCTGCCGCGCAATACGGATCGCATCGCGATCGAACGCACGCCATGGATCGTCCCGGATGAATATCCACTGGCCGGATCCACCTGCAAGCCCATGCGCGCTGGCGAGTCAGTCGCATGGTCTCTTGTGTAGACGAAGGCTCCCTGATTCCACGTACTACGAATATCAGGTCAGCGGCGAGTACGCGATGCTGAAGGCGGCCTCGCGGAATGGCTAGCTGGATGAGAAGGCGGTGGTGCTGGAATCGCTCACCGCGATGAAGCGGGCGGGAGTGGATGCGATTCTGATGTACTACGCGGTGGATGCGGCGCGGTGGTTGCGCGGGGAGTGAATGCAGCAGCCTTGCCCGAAAAAATCCACGGAAGCGGCGGCTAAAGGCCCGAGGCGGCGTGCAGGATTTGGGAAGAGGGGTTCTACGGATTCCCTGCCTTGATCGTGCAACCTTGGCCGAGCGCCAAAACGGAGGAGCGTCATGAAGCTGTGGGCCATTGTCCTGTGTGTGTTGGCCGTATGCGGAAGCGTGCATGCGAAGACGATGGTTTGGCAGCCGGCTGCCGGGCACACGCAGATGCCGCTATGGCCCGGAACGGTACCCGATGCGCAGCCCGCGCCAGGACCGGAAACCGTAACGGTGAGCAAGAAACTGTTGGCAGGCAAGCCGGCGACCGCGGTGAGCAACGTGATGCGGCCGACGCTGACGGTCTACGCGCCGAAGGGGAAGAACACGGGTGCCGCGGTGGTGGTATTCCCCGGCGGCGGCTTCCAGATACTTGCCATCGATCTCGAAGGCACCGACGTCTGCGACTGGCTGACATCCAGGGGCATCACTTGTGTAGTGTTGAAGTATCGCGTCCCGAGTGAGCCTTATGTCTGGCAATGCGATTGCCGTCCGCACAATCTTTCGACATCGGTGCCCGCGTTGGAGGACGCCCAGAGAGCAGTGAGGCTGGTGCGCCTGCACGCGGCGCAATGGCACATCAATCCCCACAAGGTTGGCGTGCTCGGGTTCTCGGCAGGCGGATACCTGGTGGCGGAAATCAGCACGAACTTCAAACGCCGCTTGTATCTCCCCGTTGACGCTGCCGACAAGGAAAGTAGCCGCCCAGATTTTGCCATCGCTATCTATCCGGGGCATCTCGCCACCGATGATGACAAGTTGAATCCCAATGTTCCGGTCTCCCGTGAGACGCCGCCAACGTTCTTGGTGCAGGCAGAAGACGACAACGTGGATGGCGTGAACCAATCGCTGGTTTACTACGCCGCGCTGAAGAACGCCGGCGTGCCGGTGGAGATGCATCTGTACGCACACGGCGGGCATGCGTTCGGCCTGCGGCGGACGCAGTTTCCGATTACCGACTGGCCTCGACTGGTCGAGGCTTGGCTGCGGACGATCGGTATGGTCCAGAACTAAGCATTGCCGGGGTCCGCGTGATCTTCACGCGTACTGCGCAATCCCATTCCCGAACGACCAGTTCTCCTTCGCCACCTCGACCAGGTTGATGAATACGTCCTCGGGGCGTAGTCCCGGATCGGCGGCAAACTTCTCCGCGATGCTTCGATACAGCGCCTGCTTCTGTTCCACCGTGCGGCCGCTGTTGCAGGTGATCTGCACGATCACCAGATCGTCGCTGCGGGCGATGTCGAGGTAGTTCGGGTCGTAGTCGAATTCGTCGGCGTCGTGCTGGCTGACCAGGATGAAGCGGTCGTTCTCCGGCACGTTGAAGGTTTCGCGCATGGCCTGATACACGCCCTTGCGCAACGCGGCGAGGTGGGCGGGCGACTTGCCGCGGCGAAGCGCGATACGGACGAGGGGCATGGGGATTTTCCATCAGGACGGGACATCGCGTAGGTTGGGGTGAGCATGGCGAACCCCAACATCGGAGGGTCAATGAAAGTTGGGGTTCGCTGCGCTCATCCCAACCGGCGGGGTCGCCACCGGGTGCTCAGTAAGCGAATTCGCGATACACCGGCTCGACGCTGCCATTCCATGCACCGTGGAACAGTTCCAGCTTGCGCCCGGCCGAGGTCTGGTTGGCCTGCATGATCTCGATCATCGGTTCGAGAGCAGCGCGGAGCGATGGCGCGCCAGGAAATCAGCGATGAACCGGGCAACCTCGTCAGGCATCAGCAAGGTGGCGAAGTGGTCGGTGTCGAGAATATGGACCTCGGCCTGCGGGGCATCCCGCTGATAGGCGAAGGCGCCCGGTGTGGTGAAGTAGGTGTCCTGGCGCCCCCATAGCACCAGTACAGGGATCTTCATCTTCCGCAGTATGGCCTGCCAGGCGGGATAGTGCGCCACGTTGGTGCCGTAGTCGAACCAAAGGTCGTTGCGTGCCTCGATCACGCCGGGGCGCTGTTCGGCCACGGTCATCTGCAGCGCCACGTCGGGGCCGATCCGGTTGTCGTCCGTCCAGCCAGAAGCCTGCGGATAGGTCATCGTCCTGGCATAGCTGGCGCGCCGCTGGTCGATAGCCGGGTTGCGATGCGCCCAGTGACGTCGCAACTCGCCATTCGGATCCTGTGCTGCGGGAAAGCCGTCCAGATGGATGACGCCGTTCTGCACGATGATCGTGGTGATGGCGTCGGGGTTTGCCTGGATCAGGCGAAAGCCGACAGGTACGCCGTAATCCTGCATGTAGAGTCCGTAACGCGTGATGCCGCGCGCCTTGAGGAATCCGCGCACGGTATCGGCCACGTGATCGAACGTGTACTTGTAGGCCTTGCGGTCGGGTGCGTCGGAATAGCCGAACGAGGGATAATCGACCGATATGACATGCACGGGTTGCGTCGCCACGAGATCCTCCATCACCTTTTCGTACTGGATCGACGACAGCGGGTTGCCGGGCAGGAACACGATGGTCGGCGCTCCGGGGTCACCGCCCTCGCGATAGAACAGGTGGATGCCATCCACGTTTTGCCAGCCGTGTCCGAGGGGTGCCGCTGCAGCCGGGGATGTCATCCCGCCGAGGCCGAGCAGGGCGAGCAGAAACAGCGCACGGGGCATGGTTTTCATGGAGGTTCTCGGTGATTCGATGGAGAGGGGCCGGCATGGCGGCGAATGGCCGGTGCAACTGCAGGTTCCGCTATCAGCTGCCGCTGCGGCACGCGAGGGCAACGGCTAGCGACTTCCGCATTTCGCCATGGAAGCGTCATGCATCCGATTCAGCCCGTTCGATGCGCATGCCATGACCCCGGCTGGATGGACGCGAGGTAGTATCCGAGGCCAAATCAAAGTGGTGAAGTGATGATTTCTCACGATGCGATGAATGTGGTTCACCCATGAGATATGTGTTGCCGCCGATGCATACCCTGCGTACATTCGAGGCGCTCGGACGTCTGCGCAATTTCAGCCGTGTGGCCGAGGAACTGCACTTCACCGCGAGTGCGGTGAGCCATCAGATCAAGGCCATTGAATCGTTCTATGCGACGAAGCTGTTCCAGCGTAACCGGCGCGAAGTGGTGCTGACCCCGGCCGGCGAGCGTCTGCTGGAGGTGGTCAGGGATACGTTGCAGCAGCTTTCGTCCGTAAGCGAATCGATACGGATGCGGGACGTCGGCCGGCTGTCGATCACGGCACCGCCTTCACTGGCGAGTCGCTGGTTGATGCCGCGTCTCGGCATGTTCCTGAAACAGCATCCGGAAATCGACTTCAAGCTGCATGCCGCGGCAGCACTGCTCGATCTCGAGGTGGAGGACGCCGATCTCGGCATCCGCTACGGAGCCGGTCGCTGGCAGGGACTGAACAGCGAAAAGCTGTTTGACGAGGAGATCTTCCCGGTGGCGACGCCAGGCTATCTGGCGCGTATGCGGGTGCGTGGCCTGGCGGATCTGAAACGCTGTCTTTTGCTGCGCGATGATTTTCAGTCGTGGGGAGACTGGTTCAAGCAGGTGGGAATGGATCCCGGTGAATGCGCCGCCGGCCCGGTCTTCAGCGACTCGGCGCTGCTGCTGCAGGCTGCCGAAGCAGGGCAGGGCGTGGCGTTGGCCCGCAGCCGGTTGGTGGTCGATGCCATTGATGCCGGCGCGCTGGCGCGGATCGGCAAGGTGGCGGCGCCGTCGCATGGCAGCTATTACCTGGTGGCGCCCGTACGCAGACGGGAAGCCGCGTCAGCCACGGCGTTCCGCCGATGGCTGGCCGAAGTTGCGGCAAGCTGAGATCCGCCGGTCGGTGGCGCGAGTCGACGGCCCACCACGGTTCAATAGGCGAATTCGCGGAATGCCGGGTCGACGCTGCCGTTCCATGCACCATGGAACAGCTCCAGCTTGCGTTCCGCAGGAGTCTGGTTGGCCTGCACGATCTCGATCATCGGTTCGAGGAAGATGCTTTCGTCGGCGCCGTTCTTGTTGACTCGGGCGCGACGCTTGAGACCGAGGGCGGCGATCTTCAAGGCTTCCTCGGCCAGATCGCGCACGCTGCCGCCGCGGAAGGGCAGCTTCAGCGCGTGCTTGGGCACACCGTCGCGCAACGCGTGGCGTTCGGCCATCGTGAAGTCCTTGACCAGATCCCAGGCGGCATCCAGTGCTTCCTGGTCGTACAGCAGACCGACCCAGAACGCAGGCAGCGCACACAAACGATTCCACGGACCGCCATCGGCGCCGCGCATTTCCAGGTATTGCTTCAGGCGCACTTCGGGGAAGGCGGTGGTGAGGTGGTCGGCGAAGTCCTTCATGGTGGCATGCGTGCCGGGCAGGGCGGCCAGTTCGCCGGCCATGAATTTCTTGAAATCCTGTCCCGCGAGGTCGAGGTACTGGCCGTTCTGCAGGCTGAAGTACATCGGCACGTCGAGAATGTAATCGACATAGCGCTCGTAGCCGAAGCCGTCGGCGAAGACGAAGTCCAGCATGCCGGTGCGATCGTTGTCGGTATCGGTCCAGATGTGCGAGCGATACGACAGATAGCCGTTTGGACGTCCTTCCGTGAATGGCGAGTCGGCGAACAGCGCGGTGGCGATCGGCTGCAGCGCGAGGCTGACGCGAAACTTCTTGATCATGTCCGTTTCGGACGCGAAATCCAGGTTCACCTGCACGGTGCAGGTGCGCGTCATCATGTCCAGACCGAGTGAGCCGACCTTGGGCATGTACTCGCGCATGATCTTGTAGCGGCCCTTCGGCATCC
>JBDTZX010000455.1:0-5666 GCA_040004895.1 Rhodanobacter sp.
GCGGTCAGAAACAGGCGCTGCTGTGTGAACCCACGCCGCTGGCCTTGATGCGGCTGCGCCAGTCGGACGCATGATCGGCCATCACCAGATCGAGCCAGTACTCGGGGACGTTTTCGGCGCGCTCGCTCATGCTTGCCGGAAAGCCGGCGGCCAGCACATCGTCGCGGCGCTTGCGGGCATTCGCCGGATCCTTGAACAGGCCCAGCGAAATCGTGTTGGAGTGGTCGCCCGAACTCACCACGAAATAGTCGCCGATGCCGTGTTCACCCAGCTGACGCGCCAGCGACAGCGCCTGCGCGCGACTGCCGGAAGCGGGCAGATAGACCCACCAGCCACGGGCCTGGCTGGTCTGCTCCTGCCTCGAACGCATGCGGATGGCCTGCGAAGCCAGCGCTTGTCTGGCATTGCGCAGATCCTGCGGAGTCGCGAACGGCCCCAGCGCCAGACAGGCGTTCCCGGGCGTCTGGCGTGTTCCCGCACCTGCCAGTGGCGGCGCCACCGGAGCCGTCGGCGCAGTTTGCGGCAACTCCGACAGCAGCCGCAGTTCCGGTATACCCGGGTCGCTGGGATTGCCGCCTTGCGCATACGGTTGCCCGAGCAGCAGCCATGCTCCCACCGCAATATTGAGCGCACTCAACAGCACAAACAGCAGACGCAAAAACATCGAACCCCCGGCACCGGCCATGTTGCGCATTCTAGACGGACGGTGGCGTTGCCAGATGCATACTCGCCCACACTGCCAAGCCGCGCAGCACGCCATCCTGCACCAGCGTCGCGGGCATCGAGAGCAGCGGCAGCAGTGTCGGGGCATCACCACCGGTCAGGATCAGGGTCGGATTGCCGCCGAGTCGAGGGCGCATGCGCGCGGCAAAACGATCGATCAACGCTGCTGCCGCCTGCCAGCAGCCGGATGTCACGGCATCGGCGGTATTGTCGGCCAGCTCAAGGATGTCGCCAGGCAGCTCGGGGCGGACCCGCGCTGTTGCGTCAAGCAGTGCCCGTTGCATCAGTTGCGGGCCCGGTGCGATCAAGCCGCCAAGATGTCGGCCATCGGCGGAAAGTGCGTCCAGCGTCAATGCGGTACCGACACCGGCCAGCACGCACGGTGCCTGGCCATTTGCCGTGGCAGCCACCATCGCGAGAAAGCGGTCGATGCCGAGCCGCTGCGGCTCGGCATACGCGTTGCGCACACCACAGGCGCTCGCCGGCGTACGCACCCATCGCACCCGGTCGGCGAACACACGGGATATCGCGGCCTCCACCTGGGCTTCGCGCAGGTCGTCCGCCACCGAAGCGGCAACCACGTCGGACGGTCGCGCGAGCGCAGCCCAAGTTGATACCAGCACCGCCGTGGCCTCCTCCTGCCATTCCACGGCGCCCTGCGCGATCCACTGTGCCGAATCCGACCACAGTGCCCACTTCAAACGGGTGTTGCCCAGATCAAGCAGAAGTTTCATGTGCGCCGGACCGTGACGTCCGCGCTGTCGACCAGGCGCAGGCTGCCGTCGGGCATTCGCACCTTCAACGCGCCACGGGCGTCGATGCCGGCACCGATGCCGTCGAATGCGCCAAGGGCGCCGCTCAGCCGCAGCGCCGCGTCGCGCAGCAGGTCGTGCCGCGCATAGTCCGCCATGAAGGCAGCAAACCCGTCGTGTTCGAACTGGCGCAGGCCCTGCACCAGTGCCGTGATCAGTGCCGCAGCGACGCGGTTGCGATCCGGTGGCGTGCCATCGGTCAGCGCCGCCAGATCGCAGGCCGGCTGCCCGGCCTGCTCGCGCAATGCCGCGGTAAGCCGCACGTTGAGACCGACGCCGATGACCGCTGCGCACGGCCCCTGGTATTCGCCGCCGAGCTCGACCAGGATGCCGGCCAGTTTGCCGACGGATCGCCTGCCGCGCTCCACCATCACGTCGTTCGGCCACTTCAATCCCGCACCGGAAATGCCCAACTGCTCCAGCGCCCGCAAGACAATCACACCAACCGCCAACGACAGTCCGCCCAGTCCGGCAAAACCACGGTCGAATCGCTTGAGGCAAGACAAGTAGAGGTTCAGTCCCGGTGGCGACAGCCATTCGCGACCACGCCTGCCGCGACCGGCAGTCTGGGTTTCGGCCAGCACGATGCTGAAATCGCTGGCGTCAGCTGCACGCCGCTGCAGCTCGCTGGAAGTCGAATCCAGTTCCCAGTGCACTTCCAGCGCGCCCAGCGAACGCGCCAGAGTCGCGGGCATGGCAGAGCGGATCTGCGCGACATCCAGCATCTGCAGTGGCCATGGCAGCCGGTAGCCGGCGGTTCCCGGCGCCTCGATCGGCACACCGCGTGCGCGCAGGACTTCGATCTGCTTCCAGATCGCCGCGCGAGTCACGCCAGCCCGCGCGGCCAAGCCGGCTCCCGACACGGTTTCGCCGTCAGCCAGTGCCGCCAGCAGCTGAGCCGGCTGCATCAGCGCCCTCCCGGCGTGCCACTGCAACGCACGCAGGTGCATGAAGGTGATCCGTGGGACAAGGTCGACATCCCGGGATTTTAGCCGACCATCGACAGGCCGCGATCACGGATTCGATTCGAATCACACGCAGCGAGCAGCACTGGCGTCATACGGGTGTTTCTGAGACGATCCGCGTCTTGTGGGTCAGGGAGTCGCATCGCCATGCACGCCAATCATTGGCTTATCGGCCTCGCCTTGTGCGTCGCGGGCATCGGCAATGCCGCCGCATCGAGCCACACTACCCAGGATCTCGACAGCACGACCCACGCGGCAACCGACAGCAGCAGTCCCCGCGAAGAGAGCGGCAGCGGCGACGTGGTCGGGCTGACCCACAACTGCCCGCCACGCGCGGCGCGTCAGGAAAGCACCAGCGGCAGTTCCGCCGGCAGCAGTGACCGTTCCGGCAGTAGCGGTTCGTCGCCCGCACCCGTGCGGCAATCGCACCTCGGCTGGCAATCGTTGCTGCCTGGATCCATCCAGTAGCGTTCCACCGTATGCCAGGACACTGGTGGCAATCACTGCGGGCGCGTTTCGACCCGGCTCCGATTCCCGATCCGCTCTGGCGCCGCGCGCTCAACAACTGTCCGCTGGCCAGACGGCTCGAACCCGCACAGCAGCAGCGCCTGCGGCAGCTGGCCGCGCTGTTCCTCACACGCAAGCATTTTCATGCACTGGCTGGCGCCGTGCTCGACGACTATTGGCGTCTGCTGATTGCCATGCAGGCTTGTGTTCCGGTCCTGCAGCAGGGTGCGGCGAACCTGCGTGGCTGGCGCGAGGTACTGATCTACCCGGGCGAGTTCAAGGTGCGGCGCAGCCATGCGCATGCTGGCGTTGACGCGATGGATCAGACCAGGCCCTTGAGTTGCGACGTCTGGGAAAATGGACCACTGGTGCTGTCACTGGCGGATGTCCAGCTCGACCTCGAGCAGCCATGGGATGGATGCAATGTGGTCGTGCATGAAATGGCGCACAAGCTGGACATGCTGGACGGTCCGCCCGACGGGGTACCGCCGCTGATCGACATTTCCAGGCGACGCTGGATCGAACAGTTCCAGCTGGCCTACGACCGTCTCGCCGCGGCAGACGGCACTCACGACAGTCCGATCGACCGTCACGCCGCTGAAAGTCCGAGCGAATATTTTGCGGTGGCGAGTGAGCTGCACTATTCGCAGCCCACCGTGTTGCGCGACATCGAACCGGCGATCGCCGATCTGCTCGACGCGTTCTACGGCCGCTCGCCCGGACATGCGCAACCATCAGCCTGACCACGGACATTCGGGATGCCCGGCGCAACGGGTCAGCCGGGCGAAAGCGTCACGTTGAAGCGCGCTCCACCGAATTCCGGTGAGCGGTCGACCACCAGCTCGCCCTGATACGCATGCACGATGTCCTGCACGATGGAAAGACCAATGCCATGGCCCTGCACGCGCTCGTCGCCACGCACGCCACGTTGCAGCACCTTCTCGATCTTGTCATCGGCGATACCGGGGCCGTCGTCTTCCACGCTCAGACGCAGGCCCGGTCGCTGCCGACCGCTCGGCGGTTTCATCTTCACCACCAGCAGCACCCGGTGGCTCGACCACTTGAACGCGTTTTCCAGCAGGTTGCCCATCAGTTCCAGCAGGTCGCCCTGCTCGCCGTAGAAAACGGCGCCATCGTCGATGTCGAATTCGCACAGCACGTTCTTGGCCGCATAGACCTTCTCCAGGCTTTGCACCAGGTCCTCGGCGTGTCCGGCGATCGGCACCGCGCTGGCGAAGGTCTGCCGCCCGGACGTGGCCGCACGCGACAACTGGTAGGCGACCAGTTCGTCCATGCGTCGTACCTGGTCGAGCACATCGTTGCGGCGCGACAGTTCCCCACCGGGCGTCGTTTCCAGTTGCGACCGGATCACCGCCAGCGGCGTCTTCAGGCTGTGCGCCAGGTCGGCGAGCGTGTGCCGATAACGCGTGCGCTGCTCGCGTTCGTTGTCGATGAAGGCGTTGATGCGCTCGGTCAAACCGGTCAGCTCCAGTGGATACTGGCTGTCCAGCTGCTCGCTGTCGCCACGCTCCACCCGGCTCATGTCGCTGGCCACCTTGCGCAGCGGGGTCAGGCTCCAGCGCAGCAGCAGCAATTGCAGCACGATCAGCATCACGCCGAGTATCGACAGCCAGATCACCAGCACTCGCCGGGTCACCGCATTTTCGCCTTCGAACTGGTCTTCGGTCTGCGCCACCATCACGGTGAGCCCCACCGACTTCTTCCGTTCGGTATCCAGCGCCACTCCGTAGCTGAAGTAGTAAAGCCGACCCATCCGCGTATCGACCGGGCCGATGAACTCTTTCTCGCCCGGCCGCAGCGGCTTGAGGAAGCTGAAATCGCGACCGATCGCCGAAGGCGATTCCCAGCGATAGCCGCGATCACCCATCGCCACCGCATACAGCCCGGAACCCGGTTGCGAGAAGTTGGGATCGGGTGAACTGCCCTGGGAGGTATCCGGTGGCAGCAGCCTGCCATCGCGATTGACTTCGGTATTGGTGATGAAGGCGATCGCGAAATTGTACAGACGACCATGCAGCGCGCTGAGCGCACGTTGCTTGATCGTCTGCGACATGGTCAGCCCGACCAGACCGAGAAAACCGGCCAGCACGAAGCCGGTGGCTATCGCCGCGCGCGCCGCCAGTGAAAGCGGGCGGCGCGACGATGCCGGGTCACTCGTCGTCGCCGTCGGTGCGCGGGATGGCAAAGCGGTATCCGCGTCCACGGACCGTCTCGATGGGTTTGAGGGTGCCTTCCGGGTCGAGCTTGCGCCGCAGGCGGCCGATGAACACTTCGAGCACGTTGGAATCGCGATCGAAATCCTGCTGGTAGATGTGCTCGGTGAGGTCGGCCTTGGAAACCAGTTCGCCCGCATGCAGCATCAGGTATTCCAGCACCTTGTATTCGTAACTGGTGAGGTCGACCAGCTTGCCTTCCACCGTCACCGTCTGCGCGGTGGTGTCCAGCTTGATCATGCCGCAGGCAAGAATCGGCTTCGACCAGCCGCTGGCACGACGTACCAGCGCGTTGATGCGCGCCAGCAGTTCCTCGACGTGAAACGGCTTGACCAGATAGTCATCGGCGCCGTACTTCAGGCCCTCGACCTTGTCCTGCCAGCTGCCGCGCGCGGTCAGGATCAGGATCGGGTAGCGCTGGCCGT
>JBDTZX010000143.1:0-19009 GCA_040004895.1 Rhodanobacter sp.
GCAATCACCTGCTGCTGTTCGATCCGCTGGACGGCTCGTCGAACATCGACGTCAATGTCTCGGTCGGCACGATCTTCTCGGTATTGCGTTGCCCCGACGGGGTCACCGAAGCGAAGGCGGTCGATTTCCTGCAGCCGGGCACCACGCAACTGGCAGCCGGCTACGTTGTGTACGGGCCGGCCACGGTACTGGTGCTGACCTTCGGCCACGGCACGCACGAATTCACGCTCGAGCGCGAGGTCGGCAGCTTCATGCTGAGCCGGCGCAACATCCGCATTCCGCAGGAGACCGCCGAGTTCGCCGTCAACATGTCCAACCAGCGTCACTGGCAGGCGCCGATGCAGCGCTACGTCGGCGAGCTGCTGGCCGGTACGGACGGCCCGCGCGGCCGCGATTTCAACATGCGCTGGGTCGCCTCGATGGTGGCCGACGTGCACCGCATCGTGACCCGCGGCGGAGTGTTCTATTACCCGCTCGACGCGAAGATCCTCGCGCAAGGCGGCAAGCTGCGCCTGATGTACGAGGCGAACCCGATGGCCTTCATCATCGAGCAGGCCGGCGGCGCGGCCACGACCGGGCGCGAGCGGATCATGCAGCTGCAGCCGACCGGTCTGCACCAGCGCGTGCCGGTGTTCCTCGGCTCGAAGAACGAGGTCGAGGTGGTCACGCGCTATCACCTGGAAGCGGACAGCGCGCAGAGCTGACAGAACTGCTCCCTCCCCTGCTTGCGGGGGAGGACTGGGGTGGGGTCGCTCTTCGACGACAAAATCAAAAGCTTCACCCCCTCCCCAGCCTCCCCCTGCAAACAGGTGGAGAGGCGAAAGCAACAACGTGGCCTGTCCATCGCCCCGGCCAAGCCATGATCCGACCATAAACTCGCATCACGCCACTTCATCCCTCCAGCGCACACCACCATGTCCCTTCGCCGCCATCTGCTGCCGCTGATCGCCACCTTCGCGCTGAGCGGCTGCATCGGTCACAGCAAGCCCACCATTCCGAATCCGGTCACCCCGCCACTGCTGCCGGTGAAGTTGAAGATCGGTCTGGCACTCGGTGGCGGCGGCGCGAAAGGTTTTGCGCATATCGGGGTGATCAAGATGCTCGAAGCCAGTGGCATCCATCCCGACGTGGTGTCTGGCACCAGTGCCGGCAGCGTGGTGGGCGCGCTGTATGCCAGCGGCATGGATCCGTTCGCCTTGCAGGAAACCGCGTTCGGTCTGGATGAGTCGAAGATCCGCGACGTGCGGATTTTTTCCGGTGGCCTGGTACAGGGACAGGCACTGCAGGATTACGTCAACCAGCTGGTGCACAACCAGCCGATCGAAAAACTGAAGATACCGTTCGCAGCCGTCTCGACCGAACTGGAATCGGGCGCGCGCACGGTGTTCGTGCGCGGCAACACCGGCCAGGCCGTGCGGGCGTCGAGCAGCATTCCCGGCGTGTTCGAACCGACCGATGTGCGCGGCAGGCACTATGTCGACGGCGGCGTGGTCAGCCCGGTGCCGGTGGATGCGGCGCGCCAGCTCGGCGCCGATTTCGTCATTGCGGTCGACATCTCGACA
Organism: Rhodanobacter sp.; assembly: GCA_040004895.1. Lineage (GTDB taxonomy): Bacteria > Pseudomonadota > Gammaproteobacteria > Xanthomonadales > Rhodanobacteraceae > Rhodanobacter. The sequence continues at coordinate 1,563 of JBDTZX010000143.1, forward strand.
CGACCCAGCGGCAGCAATCCACAGGGCATGGTGAACATCGTCGGGCAGACCATCGCGATCATGGGCCAGCAGCTCGGTCAGCAGGAAATGGCGCGCGCCGACATGGTGATCCGTCCGAACATCGGCGGCATCGGGCCGACCGATTTCGAGCAGAAGAACCAGGCGATCCTCGAAGGGGAACGCGCGGCGCTCGCAGCGGTGCCCGCGATCCGCGCGAAACTGGCGGCGATGGCGGCCGCACGACAGTCGGCTGCCGCATCGATGGCGACGACACACTGATCGTTCCGCGATGGCGCGCGCGTGCCGTTCTGCACTTGGCCCGCCTGATCCATGGTTGTAGCGTGCGGACTTCCCTGCGTCGGAGTTCACCATGTCGAAATACTTGCGCCTGTCCGTTCCGCTGCTGTTGTTGCTGACCACCGCGCCGAGCGCATTTGCCGTTTCGCCCGCGGCGTATGGTGACGGCGTTGATCCGCAGATCGAGTCACTGCTTGGCCAGCTGACCAAAGTGCAGCGCATCGAAGGCGTGGCGATCTCACCGGACGGCAGACAGCTGGCGTGGGAAACGATGCGTGACGGCAAGCCGATGGTCGAGGTCGCGGCAGCCGACGGCAGCCATGCGCATCCTGTCGGCAGTGTCGGCGCGGGACACTGCAGCCAGTCCGGCATGGCATGGTCACCCGACTCGCGGCACCTTGCTTTCGTGTCCAGTTGCGATACGGATCTCACCAATACCCGGGCGATGCAGAACGACATCTATCTCGCCGACACCGCTGACCACGACGCGCCAGCGCGGCTGGCGCAGCTCAAGGGCTATGTGCGTTCGCTGCAGTGGACCAACGACGGCAAGTCGATCGGCTTCCTCTACGTGCCCGGTGCCACCCGCCACGCCAGCGCAACCGCCGCGGCCAAACCCGCGGCCGGCGAAGTGGGTGTGACCGGTGTGGAAATCCAGCGTGTGGCGAGCGTCGATGCGGCGGGCGGAGCGCTGCATGTGCTCACGCCGGCGGATAGCTACGCGTATGAATTCGCTTGGTCGCCGGATGGTGCGCGCATTGCCTATACCGCGGCGCAGCCGCCGGGTGACAACAACTGGTGGATCGCCCGACTCTATGTGCAGCCGGCGATCGCCGATGCGAAAGCCACGGTGCTGGTGGACCCGAACGAGAGCAGCAGCGGATCGTTGCGCGGATTGCAGATCGCATTGCCGCGCTGGTCTCCGGACGCCACGCGAATCGCCTTCGTGGGCGGACTGATGAGCGACCAGGGTGCCACCGGTGGTGACCTCTACACGGTGGCCGCGGAAGGTGGCGCGCCGATCAATCTCACTCCCGGCACGCATGTCACCCCGGTGTGGTTTCAGTGGACGGGTGCACAGCAGATGCTGGTGACGCAGGTCGCGAACGGGCAGAGCCAGCTGGCTTTCTATCGCGTCAGTGGTACATCGGCGACGCTGGAACGCACGCTGTTCACCCTCGCGGCCAGCATCCACGACGGTTCCGCGTCGATGGCGCTGTCGCTGTCCGCCGATCACCAGCGCGTAGCCTTCCTGCAGAGTTCGTATGCAGCCGCGCCGGAAGTGCATGCCGGTATGCTGGGTACCACACCGCCTCCCGCCATCACCCATTTCAACGCGGCGCTCAAGCCGGCATGGGGTCGCGCCGAGTCGGTGGAGTGGAGCAACCAGGGTTTTCACGTGCAGGGCTGGCTGTTGTATCCGGCCAACTACGATGCAAAGAAGTCGTACCCGATGATCGTCAGCGTGCACGGTGGTCCGTCGAGCGCGGTGATTCCGGCGTGGCCCGGTGCCGGCTACGGCAGTGCACCGCTCTCGGCGATGGGCTATTTCGTGTTCATGCCCAACCCGCGTGGCAGCTTCGGCCAGGGCGAGAAATTCGTGCAGGCCAACCGCAAGGATTTCGGTTATGGCGATCTGCGCGATGTCCTCGCCGGTATCGATGCGGTGGAAAAGAAAGTCCCCGTGGACGACAAGCGGCTGGGTCTTACCGGCTGGAGCTACGGCGGCTTCATGAGCATGTTCGCGCCGACGCAGACGCAACGCTTCCACGCTGTCGTGGCCGGCGCCGGCATCTCGAACTGGCAAAGCTACTACGGCGAAAACCTGATCGACCAGTGGATGCCGCCGTTTTTCGGCGCCACCGTCTACGACGACCCGGCGGTGTATGCCAAAAGCTCGGCGATCAACTTCATCAAGAAAGTGAAGACACCGATGCTGATCGTGGTCGGTGACCGCGACGCCGAATGCCCCGCGCCGCAATCGTACGAGATGTGGCATGCGTTGCGCGCGCAGGGCGTGCCGACCTCGCTGGTGGTGTACCCGAACGAAGGACATCATTTTTCCGACCCGGCACACGCGCGTGATGTGCTGCAACGTGCGCTGGGCTGGTTCGGAAAATACCTGCCGGCGTCCAACTAGCCACCGTCGCGCAGCAGCACCCGGCCGCTGGCATGTCTCGCCAGCGGCCGGGTCACGTTTGAGCGCTCTATGGGCAGCGTTTCAGAACAGTTCGCCTTGCGGCGAGGCCTTTCGCGGCGCCGTGAACAGCGTGGTGTCGAGCCGGAGATCCCGCGCGCGGCCGAAGCCGTGCCTGCGGCAGGCGACCTCGAAACGGCGGCGCAGCAGATCGGCGAACACGCCCTGCCCGCGCATGCGGGTGGCGAAGTTGCTGTCGTAGTCGAGCCCGCCGTTCATCTGCTGCACCAAGCTCATGACATGTTCGGCGCGCTGCGGCACATGCAGCGCCAGCCATTCGCGGAACAGCTGCTTCAGCTCGTACGGCAATCGCAACGTGGTGTAACCGGCACAGCGCGCACCTGCCACTGCAGCTTGTTCGAGCACGGCCTCCATGTCGCGGTCGTTCAAGGCCGGAATGATCGGCGCGACCAGCACTCCGACCGGCACGCCGGCGTCGGCCAGCGTGCGCAGCACCCTGATCCGGCGATGCGGTGCGCTGGCGCGTGGTTCGAGTTTCGCGGCGAGATGGTTGTCCAGCGAATTGATCGAGACGAATACCTGCACGAGGTTCTTTCGCGCCATCGGCACCAGCAGGTCCAGATCGCGTTCGACCAGCGCGTTCTTGGTCACGATGGTGCACGGGTGCTGGCACTCGGCCAGCAGCTCGAGCGCCGCGCGGGTCAGCCGCCACTGCTTTTCGACAGGCTGGTATGGATCGGTGTTGCTGCCGATGTTGATCGGGCTGATGACGTAGCCGGGCCTGGCCAGTTCCGCACGCAACACCTCGGCGAGATTGGTCTTGGCGCGCAGGCGGGTTTCGAAATCCAGCCCGGGCGACAGGTTGAGATAGCTGTGCGACGGCCGCGCGTAGCAGTAGATGCAGCCATGCTCGCAGCCACGATAGGGATTGATGGCCTGAGTGAAGCCGATGTCCGGCGAGTCGTTGCGGCTGATCACGCTGCGTGCGCGTTCCTCGGTGACTTCGGTGCGCGGTCGAGGCCGATCCTCGTCGAGAAGATCGCGCGACCAGCCATCGTCCTCGGCATGATGGCGGATGCTCTCGAATCGCCCTTCCGGATTCGAGGCCGCACCGCGGCCCTTGATCGGCTGCAGCGGCGCAGCCTGATCGTGCGACGACGGTGGCGGCAGCGAATCAATCATGGGTGGAGTTTGCCCTGACGATGTCTCAGTCATCGCGACATGCTTGCATCGGCCTGATGCCGCGGCGTTATGATGCGCGGGAGTCGCCGCCACCGGGGTGGCGAGTGCTTCGAGCTTCGAGGTTCTTCATGCGCTGGTTGCTGCTGATCCTGACCCTGGTCGCGCTGCTGCTGGCTTTCACCCGGCATGCCGATGGCCCGATGGCCTGGTGGCTGTTTGTCGGCCTTGCGGGGGCAATTGTCACCGGCCTGGCCTTTGCGCAGGCCCGGATCGCTGCCGGATCGCGTGAGCAGAATCTTTCGGAATACGATCTTGTGTGCCTGCGCGAGGGCAAGCAGCTTGATCACAACCGCTTTACACCAGAACGCTGACTCTACGCAGGGCGCGGTTTCGGGGCATCGCGTCGCTGGTTATCGCCTCGCCCTCAAAGGAGTTCGTGATGACTGCTACCGGCTTGATCATTTTCCTGCTCATTGGTGCAATTGCCGGCTGGCTCGCCGGGCTGATCGTGCGGGGCTTCGGTTTCGGCCTGCTCGGCAACATCGTGGTCGGCATCATCGGCGCTTTCCTTGCTGGCTGGTTGCTGCCGATGATCGGCGTCGGCTTCAGCCTGGGCAATCCTATCGTCACTGAAATCGTCTACGCCATGATTGGCGCGATCGTGTTGCTGGTAATCATCGGCCTTATCAAGCGGGCCTGATCCTCGCGGGACAACAAACGCAGCGGCCTGCGCCGCTGCGTTTTTTTGTGCGCGGACAGATCTCCAGCCGCTTGCCGTGGGGCCGGCAGACCTCCGGGTTTTGCAGTGCGTGGCTTCCAACGCGTCACTGCACCGGTCGTTCCCGATCGGGCTAGACTCAAGGATCAGAGTGGGAGCGGAGCCATCGCCATTGCGGCTATCCGTCCGCCCGTTGATTCAGCAGGAGCATGTGATGTCGAAGCTTTATCCGGTCAACCCCGCCTTTGCGGCTGCCGCGCGTGTGCGCCACGACGACTACACGCGTCTGTATGCGGAGTCGATCGCCGATCCGGAAACCTTCTGGGGTCGCGTCGGAAAGCGACTGGACTGGACCCACGCACCGACGAAGATCAAGGATGTCTCGTTCGACCCGAAGGACCTGCATATCCGCTGGTACGAGGACGGCCTGCTCAACGTGTCGGCCAATTGCCTTGATCGCCATCTGGCCGAACGCGGCGACAAGACGGCCATCATCTTCGAGGGCGACGACCCGAACGAGTCGCGTCGAATCAGCTATCGCGAGCTCCATGCCGAGGTCTGCAAGTTTGCCAACACCCTGAAACACCTGGGGGTGGTCAAGGGCGACCGCGTGGCGATCTACCTGCCAATGATTCCCGAAGCCGCCGTGGCGATGCTCGCGTGCGCGCGGCTGGGCGCGATTCATTCGGTGGTGTTCGGCGGTTTTTCGCCCGATTCACTGGCCGGACGCATTGCCGATTCCACCGCCCGGATTGTGGTTACCGCGGACGAAGGCCTGCGCGCGGGCAAGCGCATTCCGCTCAAGGTCAACGTGGATGCGGCGCTGGAGCGTCCCGGCACGAACAGCGTGGAAACCGTGATCGTGGTACGCCGTACGGGCGGCGTGGTGCCGATGCAGTCGCCGCGCGACCGCTGGTATCACGTCTTGATGGATGGCCAGTCGGCCGATTGCGCGCCAACGCCGGTCGAAGCCGAGCATCCATTGTTCGTGCTGTACACGTCCGGCTCGACCGGCAAGCCGAAGGGCGTGCTGCACACCACCGGCGGCTATCTGGTCTTTGCCAGCTACACGCACGAGCTGGTGTTCGACCTTCGCGAAGACGACATCTACTGGTGTACTGCCGATGTCGGCTGGGTTACCGGTCACAGCTATGTCGTCTATGGCCCGCTCGCCAATGGTGCGACCACGGTGATGTTCGAGGGTGTGCCGAACTATCCCGACTGCAGTCGTTTCTGGCAGGTCATCGACAAGCATTCGGTGAGTCTTTTCTACACCGCGCCCACCGCGATCCGCGCGTTGATGCGCGATGGCGAGGCGCCGGTGAAGAAGACCTCGCGCGCCTCGCTGCGCCTGCTCGGTTCGGTCGGCGAACCGATCAATCCGGAGGCTTGGGAGTGGTACAACCGCGTGGTCGGCGACGGCCGCTGCCCGATCGTCGACACGTGGTGGCAGACCGAAACGGGCGGCATCATGATCACACCGATGGCTGGCGCGATCGCCACCAAGCCGGGCTCCGCCACGTTGCCGTTCTTCGGCATCAAGCCGGTCATCGTCGATGCCCAGGGCGAGTTGCTCGAGGGCGCGGCCGAGGGCAACCTGCTGATCGCCGACTCATGGCCTGGACAGATGCGTACCGTGTATGGCGACCACCAGCGTTTCATCGACACCTATTTCAGCGCGTATCCCGGCAACTATTTCACCGGCGATGGCGCTCGCCGCGATGAGGACGGTTACTACTGGATCACCGGCCGCGTGGACGACGTCATCAATGTCAGTGGTCATCGGCTCGGCACGGCCGAGGTGGAAAGCGCGCTGGTGTCACACCCGAAGGTGGCCGAGGCCGCCGTGGTCGGTTGCCCGCACGACATCAAGGGGCAGGGCATCTATGCGTACGTCACGCTGATAGCCGGCGAAACCGGCCACGACGAACTGCGCAGGGAACTGGTCGCCTGGGTGCGCAAGGAAATCGGTCCGATTGCCACACCGGACTATATCCAGTGGGCGCCCGGTCTGCCGAAAACCCGCTCGGGCAAGATCATGCGCCGCATCCTGCGCAAGATCGGCGAGAACCTGCCCGATCAGCTCGGCGACATCACCACGCTGGCCGATCCAAGCGTGGTCAAGAACCTGGTGGACGAACGGCTGATCAAATAGCGCAGGTACTGCCCAGGTCTCCTGCTTTTTCCGCGCGCAGGATTCAGCGCCGCCCGCATGCAGCATGGGTGGCTTGTGCGTGACTGCTGCCGGAGCCACCATGCGCGATGACCGAAGTACGAACCGTCCCGCCAATCCAGGCAGCTGCCCAGCTGCGAGACGACGAAATCCATGTATGGCAGCTGGCCTATCGGGCGTCCGATCGACGCGGGCCACTGCATTCATTGCTGGCTGCCTACCTCGGCGTGACTCCCGACCGTGTCGAACTGGTCGAGAATGAACACGGTCGTCCGCACTTCGCAGCTGCGCATGACACCGCATTGGATTTCAACTGGTCGCACAGTGGCGATCGGGCATTGGTGGCGATCGGCCGCGGCGTTGCACTCGGTATCGATCTTGAATTGCGACGCGAGCGGGCGCGAGCGCTCGTGATAGCGGAGCGCTACTTCAGCCCGGATGAGGCTGCCGCCTTACGCCGACTACCGGTGACAGAGCGCAGCATTGCCTTCCTGGAACTCTGGACGGCGAAGGAGGCGGTGCTCAAGGCGCTTGGTCGCGGCATCGCGTTTGGCTTGCATCGGCTCAGCATCAACATCGGGCACGATCAGTTGGTGATGCAGCAATTCGATGGCGAGGATATCGAGGCCTGGCAGCTGCGCCGACTGCACGTCGATTCCACGCAGATCGCCGCGCTGGCCTGGCGTGGCGATCTGCGTCAGGTCCGGTTGTTTGCACTTGCCGGGGCCGAATGATCGGTGCACCGTTCCCGCCTTGCGCAATCGCCTTCCATTTTCAGCATCTGAACCGAGAGTTCGTGACGCCATTCAAGGAACTGCTCTACATGACCCTGCTCAGTGTCAACCTCAACAAGATCGCCGTACTGCGAAACTCGCGGGGCGGTGATGAACCGGACATCTGTCGCGCAGCGCAGACGTGCATCGATTCCGGCTGCGGAGGCATTACCGTGCACCCGCGACCGGATCTGCGTCATGTACGACCGGATGATGTGCGCGCGCTCGCTGACATGCTGCATGGTCGCGTGGAATACAACATCGAGGGAAACCCGTTTGCCGAAGCTCGCGGAGACTACCCCGGGCTGCTCGCCTTGGCGCGGGAGGTTCGCCCCACCCAGGTGACACTGGTGCCGGACGGCGACGGGCAGATCACCTCCGATCACGGCTTCGATCTGCAACGCGACACCCACTCGCTGGAGCCTCTGGTCAGTGAGCTGCGTGGCCTCGGTTGCCGCGTCAGCCTGTTCGTGGACGCCGGCAGCGAAGGCTTGGATCTGGCTGTTGCGATCGGCGTGGAACGAATCGAAATCTACACCGGCCCTTACGCGCGGGCGTTTGCCGAGGGCCACCCCAATGCGGCGCTTTCAGCCTGTGTCGATACCGCGCGCCGCGCCCAGCAAGCAGGGCTCGCCGTGAATGCGGGCCACGACCTGAGCCAGGCAAACCTCGGCTCCTTCAAGTCTGCCATACCAGGTCTGGCGGAGGTTTCCATCGGGCATGCACTGCTGGGCGAAGCGCTGTACGACGGCTTGTCGACAACCGTGCGCAATTATCTTCAAATCCTGCGCTAAGTCGAACCCGCTACGCGGGCTGCACAACACATAGAAAACCCCGCACGAGACGGGGTTTTCTTGTTTCGAGCGATAGCCGGCGAATCACTGCACTTCGGTAAAGCCTATCTTGACCAGGTTGTAGCTCTTCGCATCGGCGAGCACGCGCGCCACGTACTGATAGGCGACGGCATCGTCCGCGGCGATCTGGATTTCCGGCTGATTGATCAGGGTCTGCTGCCCGATCACCGCGAGCTGGGCCTTGAGCCCGAGCTCGTCCACCGGTGTGTCATTCCAGTAGAACGCACCGGCCTGATCGACCTTGAGATGGATCGGGTCGAGCGGGTTGGGCGGTGGCGTGTTAATTGGATTGGGCTGCGGCAGGTCAACCTTGATCTTGTGTGCCAGCACCGGCGCGGTGATCATGAAAATGATCAGCAACACCAACATCACGTCGACCAGCGGCGTGACGTTGATTTCCGACATCGGTCCACTGGTATTGGAAGAGAAGGACATTTTCGATCACCCCTTCGGCGCGTCAGTGGTCATGAAGGCAACATGCACCATGCCGGAATCCTTGGCGGTGCCGATGATCTTCTTCACGATCTTGAACTCGGTCGCCTTGTCGGCGCGAATCTGCAGTTCCGGCTGAGGCGTCTTTTGAGCGCTGACCGTAAAGAAGGAGCGCAGCTCGGCTTCGTTGACCTGATGATCGTTGAAATACATGCTGCCATCCTGCTTCACCGCCAGATCCAGAGGCGGCACAACCGCCTCGTCGTCCTTGGCCTTCGGATTGGCCGTCGGCAAATCGATCGTGACCGTGTGCGACATCAGCGGAGCGGTGATCATGAAAATGATCAGCAGTACCAACATCACGTCGACGAGCGGCGTGACATTGATTTCCGACATTGCTCCACCGGAATCGCCACCGGAACTCATGGACATGGGTCAACCCTCACTTGCTGGTCGGGGCGACGCCGTCGACACGCGAACCAGTGGCGAAGAAGTCGTGCAGGTCATGCGCGAACTCGTCGAAACGGGCATAGGTCAGGCGGTTCGAACGATTGAAGAAGTTGTATGCAAGCACGGCCGGGATGGCGGTGAACAGACCAAACGCGGTCATGATCAACGCTTCGCCGACGGGACCCGCCACCGCTTCCATCGAGGCATTGCCCGAAGCGGAAATGCGCATCAACGCGTGGTAGATGCCCCAGACGGTACCGAGCAGACCGATGAAGGGTGCTGCGGAACCCACCGTGGCTAGCAGGGTCAAACCGCCTTCAAGACGCAGGCTTTCACGCGAAACCGCCTGACGAAGCGCGCGATCGATGAATTCCGAGCGGCTCAACGACTCGGCCAGACGACCCGTCGTACCAGCGCTGGTCTGCTGGTGATGGGCCACCGCCGAAGCGGCATCCAGCGCGATCTTGGAGAACGGTTCGCCCTTGGGCTGCGCTTCAAGTTCGCGGATCGCGTCCTGGGTAGAGCCGTTGCCCCAGAAGCCGTCGATGACCTTGTCGGCGCGACCGCGCACCATCGCATTGCGGATGGCGTTGGCGATGATGAAGTACCAGGACAGGAACGACATCACGACCAGGGTCACGAAGACCACCCAGCCGAGCCAGTCGAAGTTCTGGATCAGGTTGCCGAAGCCCATCTGCTTCATGGCTTCCGCGTTGGTGTTGCCACCCATGGCCTGTGCGGCATCGGTTGTTGCAGGAGTCTGTAGGAACATAACGCTACCCTAGGGAAGTCAAGCGTGAACTGTAAACGTAATCGACTGCGGCTGGATTACGACTGAGTGAGGTTGAAGTTGATTGGAACGCGGGCATAGCCCTCAACTTTCTTTCCGTTTTTTACTTCTGGATTGAATCGCCAGCGTTGTGCTGCTTCCACGGCCGCACGATCTAGTTCGCGGAATCCGCTGGATTTCTCCACCTTGACGTCTTTGGGCGAACCATCCAGCCCGACCAGGATCAACAAGGTAACCGTGCCTTCGTGACGCTGGCGTACGGCCTGCGGCGGATAGTGCGGTTGCGGACGACTGCCGTAGCTCAGATCCGAACCTGCCGCGATATCCGCCGGCGGAGCCGGTGGTGCGGGCGGGGCTGGTGGCGCAGCCGGAGTGGAATTTGCCGAGACCTCATTCACCGGTGGCGGCGGCGTCGGTGGCGGCGGCGTCGGTGGCGGCTTGGCAATCTGGATGATCTTTGGCGGCGGCTGCTTCGGCGGCTCCGGCGGCGGCGGCGGCGGCGGCGGTGGCGGCGGTGGCGGCTCGATGAAATTCACCTGGACGGTGTGTTCCTTTTCCTTGTGGTCCTGGTGTGGGGGGGCCATGGGCGCCACCAGAAGCAGGAACGCAAAAGCATGCAGCCCAATGGCAACAGTCAATGCCCAGGTGCGTTTCCAGCTGAACGGCTCGCGCCCGATTTCTTCGTTACTTGAGGCCATCTTTCACTATCTGAAGCTGATCAATCGGAAGAGGACGTTGCCGCAGGGCGTAACCCGAATCCGTCTGATGTACTGACGGAACTCGCCACTGGGGAGACGCAGGGAAAGGTTTTCAACGGTACAACAGCATATGACATTTGTATAGCACCCGAGGGGCAGATAAATGGACGTCTATCTGCCATCCAGGCATGCGATATTCGAGCTTACTTGCCGGACCCCGTCTTTTTGAGCCACGCCTTGGCTTTTTCGGCAGTTTCAGGCTGCCCGGCGGCGAGCTTCATCGCAGCAATCGCGGCGGGCTTGTTCTTCAGGCCACGCTCGCATTCCGCCAACAGCATGTAGGCAGCGCCTTTTTTCTTGACACCCTTGTCGAGGCCAGCCTGCACCGACTTCTTGGCTTCGCTGTATTTCTGTTGCTGGAGTTGCTCGCGACCAAGTGCAACATCGATCTCGCCATCCTTCGCCAAAGGCGCACCCTTCTGGTAATAGCTGATGGCGCGCGCATCATTTTCGCCGATCAGCGAGGCATCGCCAGCCAGCTTGTAGTTCTCGGCGGTTGGTTTGATCGCGCCCTTGGTCATGCCGTCTTCAAACACCTGCAGGGCCCTTGCACTGTTGCCCTGTGAATCGGTGCCATCCTGCGCGACCAGCAAATAGGCCTTGACCAGGTTGATCCAGTCACCCTCGTCCTTCAACGCACCAGTGCTGCGTCCCTGCTCCAGCAGCTTGATCGCCTCCGGATATTTCTGCTGTTGCAGCAGAAGCGCGCTGGCGTTATGCAGTGCGCCGGTATCGTTCGGGTTCTTCGCCAGTTCGTCCGATGCCAGCTTGGCCGCCTGATCGCTCTGACCCGATTCGGAATAGCTGGCCATCAGAATCTGGTTCCAGCTGGCTTCCGGCTTGTCGGTCATCGACTGGGCTTTCTTGATGGCGGTGATCGCCTCCGGATATTTGGCAAGCCGATAATCAGCGTTACCTTCCAGCCCGTACGATTCCGCGGTTTCCTTCTTGCCTTCGGCCCGCCACTTGGCGATGGTGCTCAGGGCGGCCTGGTATTGCTGATCGGCCAGCTGGAATTGCGCCAGCTCATACTCGAGCTGGAAATAGGTGTCGTTGGGCAGCAGGCCGTTATCGAGCGAGCGTTGCAGCAATGCGATCGCTCCCTTGAGGTCGTTGTTCTTGTACTTGAGGTTGGCCAGACCCTGCAGGGCCAGCGCCTGCGCATATTTGCTCTTGCTGCCATCGACGATGGGCTGCAGTATCTGTTCGGCCTTGGCCGTGTCACCCGCATTGACCGCGTCCAGTCCCGCATTCAAGGCCTTCTGATCCTTTTCGCTGCTCAGATCGAGTTTCGGTTCGGCCCGGCTGGTGTTGGGATACAACACAACCGGCTTGTCCTTGGCCGCATCCTTGGTCAGCGCCTGTGTGCTGGTCAGGCCCAGCAGCAGCACTGCGCTCGCCAGCATCGATAGTCCTCGGACATGCTTCATGGATCATCCTCGTGTCGTTCTGCGCATGGAATTACGCGATGGGTCGGGCAGCGTAACCTGAGCCGGCACGCGATAACAAGTCGCAGCGCCGCATCAAAGATTGTTAAAAATCAATTACTTGGCCACGAGTCTGTTCACAGTGACTTCACGCGCGATCCGGGCATGAAAACCCTGTAATCAGTCAATCATCGCCGTCGTTTACCTGCCGATGATCAAATATCCAGATTCGCGACTTTCAGTGCGTTCGCTTCGATGAAGTCGCGCCGGGGTTCGACGGCTTCACCCATCAGCATCGAAAACATCTGATCGGCGGCAATGGCATCCTCCACACCCACCTGCAGCATGCGGCGGGTTTCCGGATTGACCGTGGTCTCCCACAGCTGTTCCGGATTCATTTCACCCAGGCCCTTGAATCGCTGGATGCTGCGGCCTTTCTTGGCCTCGTCGAGCAGCCAGTTGCGTGCCTCGACAAAGCTCAATACGCCGCGTGAGGCATTGCCCCTGCGAACCACCGCCTCTGGCTGAATCATTCCCGCGATCTGCTGGCTGATCGCCAGAATCGAGCGGAACTCGTTGCTGCTGAAGAATGGCTGCGGCAGAAACCACGTATGGCTCAAACCATGCTGCTCGCGAACAACCTCGATGGCCGCAGGCTGCTCGCCATGTGCCGGACGCAGGGAAAGTGTATAGCTGGGTTTGCCAAGCCCACTCGCGGCAAGCCGTTTCTGTGCCTGCTGCAGCCATATCTGCAGGCTGGGGGCATCGCTCCACAATGAGGCATCCATCGGGGTGTGTTCAAGCAAGGCCGTAAGCACGGTCGCATCGAAGCGGTGCGAGAGTTTGGCGATCTGGTCCAGCGCCTGCTGGTAACCGCGCAGGAGTTTTTCCAGCGCCTCGCCGGTGATCGGCGGTGCGTCCGGACTATAGGTCAGCATCGCGTTGTCGACCGCGCTGGAGATCAGGTAATCGTTCAGCGCCGTGTCGTCCTTGATGTAGAGCTCCTGCTTGCCCTGCTTCACCTTGTACAGTGGCGGCAAGCCGATGTAGATATGTCCGCGCTCGATCAACTCCGGCATCTGCCGATAGAAAAAGGTCAACAGCAAGGTGCGGATATGCGAGCCGTCGACGTCCGCATCGGTCATCAGGATGATGCGGTGATAGCGTAATTTGTCCGGATTGTATTCGTCCTTGCCGATGCCGGTGCCGAGGGCGGTGATCAGCGTGCCCACCTCTGCGGAGGCCAGCATGCGGTCGAACCGCGCCTTTTCGACATTGAGGATCTTGCCCTTCAGCGGCAGCACGGCTTGGGTCTTGCGATTGCGGCCTTGCTTGGCCGAGCCGCCTGCGGAATCACCCTCGACCAGAAACAGCTCGCACAGGGCTGGATCCTTTTCCTGGCAGTCAGCCAGCTTGCCCGGCAGCCCGGCAATGTCCAAGGCTCCCTTGCGGCGCGTCATTTCACGCGCCTTGCGTGCGGCCTCACGGGCGCGCGCTGCATCGACGACCTTTGAAGCGATGGCCTTGGCTTCGTTGGGGTGCTCCAGCAGGAATTCGCCAAGCTTTTCATTGACGACCTGCTCGACCACGGTCTTCACCTCGGACGACACCAGCTTGTCCTTGGTTTGCGAGGAGAATTTCGGATCCGGCACTTTCACCGACAACACCGCGATCATGCCTTCACGCATGTCGTCACCGGAAAGCGTGACCTTCGCATTCTTGGCCAGACCCGATTTTTCGATGTAACTCTGCAACGAACGAGTCAGCGCGGCGCGGAAACCGGTCAGATGGGTGCCGCCATCGCGCTGAGGGATATTGTTGGTAAAGCAGAACATCGTCTCCTGATAGGAATCGGTCCACTGCATCGCCACTTCGACGGTAATGCCGTCCTGCTCGGATGTCAGACTGATCACATTCGGGTGCAGCGCGGTCTTGAGCTGGGCGAGATGTTGCACGAACGAACGAATGCCGCCTTCGTAGGCATAGGTGTCGTGTCGACCCTCACCGCGTTCATCCCTCAACTCGATGCTGACGCCGGAATTCAGGAATGACAGCTCCCGCAGGCGTTTGGCGAGAATGTCGTAGTGAAAATCAATATTGTTGGTGAATGTCCCCGGGCTCGGCAGAAAACGCACCAGTGTTCCGCGCTTGGTGGAAGGACCCACAACCTTGAGTGGGTACAGCGGCTCGCCGTGCGCATATTCCTGCAGGTGTTCGAATCCGTCGCGATAAATCGTCAGCCACAGATGCTCGCTCAACGCGTTGACCACGGACACGCCCACGCCATGCAAGCCGCCAGAAACCTTGTACGAGTTTGCATCGAACTTGCCGCCGGCATGCAGTACGGTCATCACCACTTCGGCGGTGGAACGGCCTTCTTCGGGATGCGTATCAACGGGAATGCCACGGCCATTGTCGCTGACGCTGACCGAGCCGTCCTCCAGAATGTCCACCACGACCCTGTCGCAATAGCCTGCCAGCGCCTCGTCGATCGCATTGTCGACCACTTCGAACACCATGTGATGCAGGCCTGTACCGTCATCGGTATCGCCGATGTACATGCCGGGGCGCTTGCGCACCGCTTCCAGACCTTTCAAAACCTTGATGTTGCTTGAGTCGTAATTCGATTCGTTCATGCGTTGACCATTTCATGGCGCCCGTGCCCGCCCGGCATGGCGCCAGCAGCACCGGACGAGAATTATGCGTCTCGGGGAGGACGCAACCCGCTGATTATAGCAGGCGTGTCAGCTGTCCCTGTTCCACGTGGAACACATGCGCAGGCACTGGTTGCAGCGCGAACGGGATATCGGTGCCAGTGATCAAAACCTGGGCATTCGCTGAAATCAACTGCCCGACCACCGCAGCCTGATGCGTCACGTCCAACTCCGAGGCGAGATCGTCGAGGCAAACAATTGGCCATTCGCCCCGCACTTTCGAAAAAAGTTCCGCCTGCGCCAGCATGCAGGCCAACGCGGTAAGTTTTTCCTGGCCCCGCGATAGATGCTCTCGCAACGGCGCGTGCTGGTACGACAACGACCAGTCGCCACGATGTGCGCCCAGAGTGGTATGTCCTCTCGCCACATCCCTGCTCCGGCACTCGAACAACTGCCGCGCCAGATCGTGTCCTTCCGTCCAACCGCGGCGGTAGTGAAGCTCGACACAACCGAGTTCCGGGAGCAAATCCAAAGCCTTGCCCTGCAACAGGGGCTCAAGCAAGGACAAGTATGCTTTTCTTTGTCGGTCGATACTCTCCGCTGTCTGCGCCAATTCCGCCTCCCAAGAGGCCAAAGTTTCATCAGCCGGCGACGTCATCGAGCGCAGCAAGCTGTTTCGCTGTTTGAGAGCTCGTTGATATCGACGCCAAACCGACAGAAATTCGTGTTCCACGTGGAACACGCCCCAGTCCAGGTAACGACGCCGTTCCTCAGCCCCCGCTGCGATCAGCGCGTGGGATCCAGGCTCGAAACACACAACCGCGCATTCCTGCACCAACCGCCCGAGTGGCACACGCTCACCATCCACTCTGGCCTCCCAGCGTGGACCCTCGCGGCCAAGGCCAACCCGGGCAACGCGCCCATCGGCATGTTGCAGCTCGGCAAAGCTGGAAAGCTGCGCTGCTCCCCGCTGCAGAAGAGCGTCCTTCGATCCACTGCGAAAAGAACGGCCATGTGACAGCAGATAGGCCGCTTCCAACACGCTGGTCTTGCCCGCCCCGTTGGGGCCTGTGAAGACGTTTATCTCCGAACCGAGAGATATCTGCATGTCCGACAGGCAACGAAGATGATTGACCCGCAGATGTTCCAGCTTCATGAAGTCAAACCGGAACACGAGAACGCCGGGTTTCCTGAAAGGATTCCCGGCGTCACCTTTTCCTGCCGAACAAAGCCAGCCTGCATGGCAATGAACTAGAGCCGCAGCGGCATGATCACGTGGCGTGCCTGTTCGTTGTCGAACTCCTGGACAAGGCAACTGGACTGCGCATCGCGCAAGCTCAATCGTGCCTTGTCGCCGCGAAGGGCAGCCAACGCGTCGAGGAGATATCCCACATTGAATCCTACCGCCAGGTCGGAGACGTGTGTATCGGCCTCCACTTCCTCGACGGCCTCCTCCTGCTCCGGATTGTGCGCAACGATGCGCAATTTCCCGGGCGAAAACTCCAGCCGTACGCCACGATATTTTTCGTTGGAAAGAATCGCAGCACGTTGCAATGCACCGCGGAGAACCTCGCGATCGAGTGTGGCGGTCTTGTCCGCACCCAGCGGAATGACCGCTTCATAATCCGGGAAACGACCATCGATCAGTTTGGATGTGAAGGTCACCGCGCCGCGCCGCACGCGAAGATGATTGCGCCCAAATTCCAGCTCGACTTGACCATCCCCTGCTTCAAGCAGACCGATCAACTCGTTCACACCCTTGCGTGGAATGATGATCTGTCTCCGCGTGGTCACCAGGCTTTGCAGCGTCGTCTCTTTCATGGCCAGACGATGACCGTCCGTGGCAACGCAGCGCAAGGTGTGTTCCTGCAAGTCCAGCAGCATGCCGTTGAGATAGTAACGGACGTCCTGATTGGCCATGGCGAAAGCGGTCCGTTCCATCAGATCCCTGAGTGCTTCTTCCGGCAAGCTCACCTTCTCCACCAGTTCTATTTCGTCAACCGTGGGAAATTCACTGGCGGGCAGCGTCGTCAGAGTGAAACGGCTACGCCCGGCATTCAACGCAACGCGATCGCCATTGAGCTTGAGCTCGATCCTGGATCCGTCCGGCAGAGCGCGAACGATGTCGAACAGCTTGCGCGCCGGAATGGTGATCTCGCCATCAACCAGTTTGTCCGCTTCGGTGGCAGCCACCATCTCGACTTCCAGATCGGTTCCGGTCAACGACAAAGTTCCGTTGGCGACCTTCACCAGCAGGTTGGCGAGAACCGGAAGTGTCTGACGTCGTTCGACCACACCGACGACTTGTTGCAGTGGCTTGAGCAGGGCTTCTCGTTGGATGCTGAATTGCATGGGTTTTGCTTCCCTCTACCTGCTGTTCTGTCTTTAAAAGAAGTTTAGTAGTTGTAGTAGGTGCCGTGGATAACTTTTATTCTGGAATATCTTTATAAAAATCAACCGTTTGCCTACTATGTGCGCTGTGTCCGGAAGTGCCTGTGCCCTGTGCGTCACATGTGGATAACTTTGAAGTCCGCTTCATCCACCCATTATCCACAGCTTTACCCCATGTTTTTGCCGTCGCTTGCATCGCAACCAGAGGTTTAGCTCAGCCAGTCAAGGTGCGGATCAATTGTTCCCAATCCTGACGCATTCGGGGATCGGTCTCCACAAATTTCCGGATGGTTTTGCAGGCATGCATGACCGTGGTGTGGTCCCTGCCTCCGAACGCCTCCCCGATTTCCGGCAGGCTGTGCTCGGTCAGCTCCTTGGACAACGCCATCG
>JBDTZX010000548.1:0-5624 GCA_040004895.1 Rhodanobacter sp.
GGCCGCCGTCCATCACCACGATGCGGTCGGCGCGTTGCACGGTGGCGAGGCGGTGCGCGATGACCAGCGTGGTGCGGCCTTTCTCGAGGCGTTCGAGCGCCTGCTGGATGGCTGCTTCGGACTGCGCGTCGAGTGACGACGTGGCTTCGTCGAGCAGCAGCAGTGGCGCATCGCGCAAGATCGCGCGGGCGATCGCGATGCGTTGGCGTTGGCCGCCAGACAGACGCACACCGCGTTCACCCATCTCGGCGTCGTAGCCGTCGGGCAGCGCGCGGATGAAATCGTGGGCTTCGGCGGCGCGTGCGGCTTCGCGCACTTCGTCATCGCTGGCATCCTGACGGCCGAAGCGGATGTTGTCGGTGGCATTGCCGCTGAAGATCACGGTTTCCTGCGGCACCAGCGCAATGTTGCCGCGCAGGTCGGTCAGCGTCATGTCGCGCAGATCGATGCCATCCAAGCTGATGTGCCCGTGTTGTGGATCGTAGAAGCGCAGCAGCATCGCGAACACGGTGCTCTTGCCCGCCCCCGACGGACCGACCAGCGCGACGGTTTCGCCTGGCTGGATGTCCAGCGTGAAGTTGTCCAGCGCGGCGGTGTCCGAGCGCGTGGGGTAGTGGAAGGTCACGTGGTCGAAACGCAGCGCGGCGCGAAGCGGTGTCGGCAGCGTGCGGGGTTTCGCGGGATCGCTGATTCCGGGACGCTCGGCCAGCAGTTCACCGAGGCGCTCCATCGCGCCGGCCGCGCGCAGTACATCGCCCCAGACTTCGGACAGGCCCGCCACCGAACCGGCAGCGAACACCGCGTAGAGCACGAACTGGCCCAGCACGCCGGCATCCAGCGTGCCGGCCAGCACATGACGCGCACCGGCCCACAGCACCAGCGTGATTGCGCCGAACACCAGCACGATCACCGCCATCGTCAGCAGCGAGCGCATGCCGATGCGCCGACGTGCGGTGGCCAGTGCGCGCATGATCGCGCTGCCGTAACGTTCGCTCTCGAACTCCTCCCGCGCATACGCCTTTACGGCAGTCGAGGCGTTGAGCGTTTCGTTGGCGATGGCGGCGGCATCGGCGAGGCGGTCCTGGCTGGCGCGCGAAAGCTTCTGCACGCGACGACCGAATATCAGGATCGGCAGCATCACCGCGGGGATCACCAGCGCGGTCAGCCCGGCCAGCGATGGCGCGGTCCATACCATCGCCACGGCGGCGCCGATCAGCATCACCGCGCTGCGCAGCGCCACCGACACACCCGAACCGATCAGCGCCTGCACCACTTCGGTATCGGCGGTGAGGCGTGACAGCAGCTCACCGACACGGCTGCGCTCGAAGAAGCCGACATCCAGCCGGATCACCTGCGCGTAGAGCGTGGTGCGCAAGGAGGCGAGCGAGCGCTCGCTCAGCAGCGTGATGCAAAAGAAGCGCGCAGCGGTGGCGAACGCGAGCACCAGCGCCACGCCGAACAGCGCGATGAAGGTCTCGTTGATCACCGTCGTGCTGGAATGACCGAAGCCCTGGTCGATGATGTGGCGGAACGCCATCGGCAACGCCAGCGACGCGCCGGACGACAGCCCCAGGAACAGCAGCCAGCCGAGCGCCAGTTTGCGATGGGGTTTGAGGAAGGGCCAGAGCTGGCGCAGGGCGCCGATGCGGCGAACGGATCGTGGCTTGTCGGTGCTGTCGTCGCTCATGAGCTCTCGCAGTCGGAACGTGCAGATTGAAACGGGCGACTGCGCTTGCAGCCGCTCATGAAGTGGGGTGGCCGTGGCGCCGATTCAATGCAGGTGCCCGCATCGGCTGCGGGCTTCAATCCGCGACGATGAGGATGCTGCGTCCACGGCTGAGGTCGGTGATGCGGGTTTGCGCCTCGGCCAGCCGGTGCAACGGCAATTGCAGCCGCAGGGTGACGCCGTCGCCGTCGAATTGCTCCGAGGCGATGGAGGCGTCGAGCTCCCGCAATCGCGAGGTCATCAGCACCAGCTCGGCGAAATCGCAGCGCAGGCTGACGTCTGCCATCGCCACGATCGGCACGCGCTCGGCGACGCGCAGGCATTCCGCCGCGGTGCCGCCATAGGCGCGAGCCAGCCCGCCGGCACCGAGCTTGATGCCGCCGTACCAGCGCGTCACCACCACCGCAACGCGGTCCATGCCCTGGCTTTCGATCGCCTGCAAAATGGGCCGACCGGCGGTGCCGCCCGGTTCGCCGTCGTCATTGAAGCGATAGTCCTGTCCGATCCGGTACGCCCAGCAGTTGTGCGTGGCATCGGGGGCGCTCGCTTCACGCACGAAGGCCAGCGCCTGCTCGATGGAGTGCATCGGTGCGGCCTGCGCGAGGAAGCGGCTCTTCCTGATCTCTTCGTGATGCCGGCAAGCCTGAGCCAGGGTGAATCGGGTGTCGCTCATGGCTTGTGCAGGTGCACGTCGAGATCCGGCGCAAGCTGCCATTGCGGATGCGCGCGATGGAAACGCTCCAGTCGCTGCTGTGCCTCGGTGTCCTGATGGGTGGCGAACAGCCGGCGAATTTCGTCCAGTTCACGCTGCTGGGCCGGACTGGCGTCCTGCGCCGACAGTTCGCCGAGCGTGGGTTTGTCCGATGCGGGCAGCGAGGC
Organism: Rhodanobacter sp.; assembly: GCA_040004895.1. Classification (GTDB taxonomy): domain Bacteria; phylum Pseudomonadota; class Gammaproteobacteria; order Xanthomonadales; family Rhodanobacteraceae; genus Rhodanobacter. Next base: position 2,606 of record JBDTZX010000548.1, read on the forward strand.
AGCCGGAGCGGCGGCCATCGGCTGCGTCAGCGGTGCTGCCGGTTCATACGTCTGCGCCGGTGCCGCCGCTGCGTTCTGCGATAGCTCGTTGACCGGCGCCGGCGTCTGCACGACCTGCGGCGCGACGCGTCCGGTCGCGCTGGCGTCGCGCGCATCGGCTGCGTCAGCTTTCTTCAACGATGGCAAGTCGTTCGGCGCGGCTGCCAGCTGATCCATCGACGCGCTCATTTCGGCTGGTGCCGGTGGGGGAGGTGCCGGTGCTGGTGTGGGTGCAGATGCCATTGCCGGTGCCGGTGCCGCGCGCAGCGCCTGCATGCGGCGCTCGTTGACCGTGGTTGTTTTTTCCGCCTCGCTGTCCGCGAGTGACGCAGCGGCTGGACGACGTTCGGAGTGGTTTTGCGCCACCAGGCCACCCGACGCGAGATCCGACGATCGACGTGCGGAACGAGTCGGCGCGGCAGCGGCCTGACTGGTCTCAGGTGTCGTGGAAGCATGCGTGCTGACTTGAGCTGACATCGCTGGCGCTTCGTTAGCCGGCATGTCGCGCATGCGCCATGCAAGCCCGACGACGAGCAGCATCGCCGCAGCGCTGCTCATGCCGATCAGCCACGGTGGACGCACGCCGCGCGAACGTGGCGCAACGCCGACCGCTGATTCGTCGTTCGCGGGTTCCAGCGCCTGCGCGGCAGCGCGCAGTACGGCGGCGTCCAGCGCGGGACCGGGCTCGTTCTTCGGAAGCTTTCGATACAACGCGGCCAGCTCGGCTTCGCCGGGCAGGTCGTCGTCGTGGTCGGGTGGCAGGGGTGTGTTCATTCGGTCAGTACTTCGCGCAGTCGGTTCATGGCATAGCGCAGTCGCGATTTCACCGTTTCGCGGCCGGCGCCGGTGACCTCGGCGATTTCCTCCAGGCTGAGTTCCTGTTCCAGCCGCAGCAGCACGGCCACGCGCTGTTCCTCCGGCAACTGTTCGATCGCTCGTTGAAGGCTGCGACGGCGTTCGAAATCGGACAGCGCGTGATCCGGCTGTTCGCGTTCGGGTGTGGTGAGCGCGGCCAGCGCCGCTTCGGCTTCATCGCCGCTGGCCATCGGTCGTTGCCGACGCATGCCGTCGATCATCAGGTTGTGCGCGATCTGCAGCAGCCACGTGCTGAATTTCGCCTGCGGCTGGTAGCGCGCGCGTGATGCGATCACCCGACTCCAGGTTTCCTGGAACAGCTCGTCGGTGCGGTGCGGATCGCGCACGCTGCGCAGCAGGAACCGGTACAGCATGCCGCGATGGTTGGCGTACAGCGTCTCGAACGCGGCAAGGTCGCCACGCGCATAGGCAAGCATCAGCATCGCATCGGGGTCGACCACGGCATCCATGGACACCGAGGTTAAGCGATATTGGCTGGCGCGATAAGCCATGGACGTGTTGGCTGCTCCGGTTTCAGCATTGCGAAAAGCGTGACCCCCTCCCAGCCTCCCCCTGCGAGCAGGGGGAGGGGTCATTCCCGCGGGATGAGACCGTCCTGCGGGATGAACCCCGCCGCGAGATGAACCCTTCTGCGGGATGAACCCTTCTGCGGGATGAACCCTTCTGCGGGATAGAACCCTTCTGCGCGATGAACCATCCCCAAGGTGCACGGCAGGTTGCTGCCCGCGAAACCAACTCCCTCCCCTGCTTGCAGGGGAGGGTCGGGGTGGGGTCGCTCTTGATCCACGTGCGCCACATCAACGCGAGATGGTCTGCCGATCCTCAGCCACGCGCGCGCCGACCGGATGGGTCGACAGCCCGTCGGCCAGCTTCACCAGTTGCACGAAGCCGGCGCGGTAGCCGTTCGCGTCGCTGCCGCGTGCGTCGTTGGCGAGCTGCGCGATCTGCGCATAGCTGAAGCCATCCAGATACGTGCCGCCATGCAGCGCATCGGCAAAGGCGGCGACGGCGGCGGCATACCGCAGACGCTCACCGGGTTGTGCCTGCGGTTGCGCGGCGATCGGCTGTTCGATCAGACGGCTGTTCGATTGCTCCGGCAGTTTGTAGCGCAGGCGCAGGAAGGCCAGCTCGTTGCCGCCTTTCGCCGCCGCAGTGTGATCGTCATAACGCAGCGGATCGATCCGACCGGCATCCGAACCCGTCGGAGTGATCTCGTAGATGGCGGTGACGTTGGCGCCTGCGCCGATCTCGCCGGCATCGACGGCGTCGTTGTTGAAATCCTCACGCTTCAGCATGCGCTTCTCGTAGCCGATCAGCCGGTATTCCTGCACCTGTGCCGGATTGAACTCGACCTGGATCTTCACGTCCCTGGCGATCGTCAGCAGCGTGGAAGACATCTCGTCGACCAGCACGCGACGGCCTTCCTGCAGGCTGTCGATGTAGTGGTGGCTGCCGTTGCCGACGTCGGCCAGCATCACCGCCATCGCGTCGTTGTAGTTGCCTTCGCCGAAACCCAGCGTGGTCAACGCGATACCGCTCTTGCGCTTCTCTTCGATGGTGGTCTTGAGCGCGCCTTCGCTCACCGTGCCCACGTTGAAGTCGCCATCGGTGGCCAGGATCACCCGGTTCACGCCGCCCTTGATGAAGCCCTGTTCGGCCTGCGCATACGCCGCGTCGATGCCGGCGGCGCCGTTGGTCGAGCCGCCCGCACCGAGGTTGTCGATCGCCGCGTCGATGCTGGCGTGACGATCGCCTGCGGTGGAAGGCAGGGCGACGCCCGCACTGCCTGCGTAAGTGACGATGGCCACACGGTCCTGCTTGCGCAGCTCACGCACCAGCTGTTTCAGCGACGCCTTGAGCAAGGGCAGCTTGTCCGGTTCGTCCATCGAGCCGGAGGTATCGATCAGGAACACCAGGTTCGACGCGGGAATCTGCGACGCCGGCACGCGATAGCCCTGGATGCCGATCAGCAGCAACTGGCGCTTGGCGTTCCACGGTGCCGGCGCCAGCTCGGTGGTGACGCTGAACGGCTGCTCGCGGTTCGCCGGAGGCGTGTAGCCGTAGTCGAAGTAGTTGATGAACTCCTCCGCGCGCACCGCATCGG
>JBDTZX010000376.1:0-1694 GCA_040004895.1 Rhodanobacter sp.
CGGCGCCAACACGCTGAAGATCCTGCAGGGCGGCTGGTTTCCGCTGGTGCTCGGCGTGCTGATGTTCGTGGTGATGATCACCTGGCGGCGCGGACGCGAGCTGGTGGTGCGGCAGATCAAGCAAAGCGGTCTCGCGCTGGCGCCGTTCATCCAGAACATGATCGAGCATCCGCCGATCCGGGTGCCGGGCACGGCGGTGTTTCTCACCGCCGACCAGAATGCCGTGCCGCATGCGCTGCTGCACAACCTGAAGCACAACAAGGTGCTGCACGAGCGCAACGTGTTGCTGACGGTGGGCATTCTGGAAACGCCGATGGCCGATGCGGACGAACGTATCCAGATCACCGCGCTGGGTAACGATTTCTTCGGGCTGGAACTGCATTTCGGCTTCGCCGAGGATCCGGACATCCCGCGGGCGCTCTCCGAATGCTCGCGTGAGGGTGTCGGATTTGACCTGATGGACACCACTTTCTTCCTGTCGCGCGAGAACATCGTCGCCGGCGAACGGCGTGCCGGAATGGCGCCGTGGCGCGACAAGCTGTTTGCCTTCATGGCGCGCAATGCACTGCCTGCCACTGCATTCTTCCAGATACCCGGCAACCGGCTGATCGAGCTGGGCGCGCAGGTGGAAATCTGATCCGCAGCAGGTCCATCCTGTCGCGCCCTCGCTTCCCATGAATCAAGTGCAGCCATGACACCCTCGACAACTCCCGGCGACCGGAAGTCCTCCCGTCTCACGGCACTGGCAGTGGGCGCGATCGGCGTGGTCTACGGCGACATCGGCACCAGCCCGCTGTACACACTGAACCAGACCCTGACCCACGACGGAATGGTGCCCTCGCCGGAGAATATTTACGGGGTGCTGTCGCTGATCTTCTGGGCACAGATCCTGGTGGTGTCGCTGAAGTACGTGGTGTTCATCATGCGTGCCGACAACAAGGGCGAGGGCGGCATCATGGCGTTGATGGCGCTGGCCCAGCGCAGCGTGCGCGAGCAGCCGCGGCTGCGCTGGACGCTGGCAATCCTGGGCATTTTCGGTGCGTCGCTTTTCTATGGCGACGGCGTCATCACACCCGCGATTTCCGTGTTGTCGGCGGTGGAGGGCGTGAAGGTCGTGGCGCCGCACCTGTCGCACTGGGTGGTGCCGATTACGCTGGTGATCCTGCTGTTCCTGTTCGCCATCCAGCGCAATGGCACGGAACGGGTGGGACGGCTGTTCGGGCCAGTGATGATGGTGTGGTTCATCGCGATTGCACTGCTTGGTCTGCACATGATTGCGCGTAATCCGCATGTGCTTTTCGCGCTTGATCCGCGGCACGGCCTGCGATTTTTCCAGGCGCACGGCTTTCAGTCGTTTCTTGCCCTTGGCGGTGTCGTGCTCGCATTGACTGGCGCCGAGGCGCTGTATGCGGACATGGGTCATTTCGGCAAGAAGCCCATCCGGCTGGCCTGGTTCAGCTTTGTGCTGCCGGCGCTGGTGCTCAATTATTTCGGTCAGGGCGCGTTGCTGCTCGAGCATCCGCAGGCGATCGACAATCCGTTTTTCCGGCTGGTGCCGGACATCCTGCGCCTGCCAATGATCGCGCTGGCCTGCGTGGCGACCGTGATTGCCTCGCAGGCGGTGATTTCCGGCGCGTTTTCGATGACCCGCGAGGCGATGTCGCTGGGTTACTCGCCGCGCATGTCGGTGGTGC
>JBDTZX010000507.1:0-5619 GCA_040004895.1 Rhodanobacter sp.
GCGCCGGTGACGGCGACGGCGCAGGACTGATCACCATGGACACTGCCTTCAGCAGCATGCCCGACGTCGCGTGGCTGCAACGGGTGCTACCGAATGCCCACGTGGTCTTTCGCAGCAACGCCCGTGCCGTCCAGGCGAAGATGTGCCTCCACGGCGCAGGCGTTGCGGTGCTGCCGCGCCCGCTGGGCGATGCGATCGCCGGCTTGCAGCGCATCGACCTCGGCGAAGAGCCACCGCTGCGCGAGACATGGATCGGTTATCACCGCGACATGCGCCGGCTGGCTCGACTCAGAGCACTGTTGGATTTGGTGATTGCGCGGCTGGCAAATTGAGCGGCCCTCAACGCAAGGCACGAATACGCGTTGCTGAAGCAACGACTTCGGATAGCCGCATTCCCCACCGGTCATCGCGCCAACTCAAGCACTGAGCGTACGCAATTCCCCGCGCGCCAAACCCACCAGCGTGCGCACCAGCAGTCCGGCGATGGCTGCCGACGCCAGCGCCAGCAAAGCCACCGCAATCACATCGGCGATGACTCCAGGAAAAGCTGTGGCATAGCGCGAGGCCGCAATGGACGATGCCGCCAGTGGAAAGCTTACCGACCACCACGAAAACTTGAACGGACAGCAACCACCCAGCAGCTTCAGCCTACCCAGCAGAACAGCGAGAACGAACAGCGCCAGCAGGTAAAGCGCCTGGGCGAAGATGTCGGTCGCTCCGGTGGTCACCGTATAGGCCGAAAAGCCCACGGCGAACGGCGCCACCAGAATCAGCAGCGTGGGCTGCAGCGCATCCGGCATCGGCGCCTCGAACAGCAGACGCGAAAAGATCATCGTGAACAGCGGCACCGCGAAAAACAGACCCACCGCCAGATCCAGCACCATCAATTGATGCACGTTGGCAAAGACATCGACGGGCAAACCCAGCGATGGCACCGCCAATGGCACATCCAGCAGACCCACCACCGGAACGATCCAGGCCGGCGTGGCATGTGCAGCCTGTTGCCGGTTACTCATCCAGCGACTGACGATGAGCCACGCGAAGCCATTCATCGCGATGGCGCCGAGAACCCAGAGCACGCGTGCCACGAAAACATTTACAGGGGCAATGACGATGGGCAGCAGCAGCATGCTGATCAGCAAGGTACCAAACAGGCTGCCCGCGATCGGATGGTGAAACTCGGCACGCACGGCGTCCACTGCCGTCACCAGCTTCACGATGTAGCCGAGTGCCACGGCGACAAAAGCCACGATGGCCACGACACCAATCCCATTGGCGATCCATGCCGGCGCGCCGAAATGCGCGTGCGCTAAGCGCCACGCAATACTCAATCCGGTCAGCCCCATCACGGAGCCGAACAGGCCGATGGGCAAATTGTCCAGCTGGCGCCAGCGCGCCGGCGACTCGATCACGACACTGTTCATGCGATGGCCCCCTCAAGCAGTTGTTGCGCCGGTTCCAGACGAGCCGCCAGCGATTCGGGTACACCGGCCTGCCGCAGCATCGGTGCGATCGGATGAAACGCGATGACTACATGCCCATCATCGGTTTCGCGCAGCAGCACGCGCAACGGCAGATCGAGCGCCACGCGCGGCACAGCATGCATCAGCGGCGTGCCTCCCCTGGCATGGCCGTAAATGAGCACCAGCGTCGGCGGCATGGCGATACCTATCGCCCGTGCGCCTTGCGCGTGATCGATCTGCGCAAAGATCGTCAAGCCCGCACTTTCGATGGCCTGCGTGATGCGATCGCGTGTCGCATTGAAGGAGAGTGGGCTGGTGATTTCCGCCAGCTGGTCGTTCTTTGCATTGGGCATGTCATATCTCGCGCTGGGGTTGCGGGTATCTATCGCCAGGTCCAGGTTCAGGTTCAGAAGATCGTGCCATCTCGTCCTTGGCTTCTTACTCGGCGATGAGCGAAGTGACGATCAAGCTACGCCCACTGATTCCGTCTGGAAATCAAAATGAATGCATTTCGTCCATGCGAAATTGCATAGGTCAATCCCGCTCCACCATGTGATGCCAAATCGCACTGAATGACGCCACGCTTGTAAACAGACGAAGCGGGCGCATCGGGCGCGGCCCGCGCCAGTGAAACAGAGAGACGATCGCACCGACCCACGATGCGAACAGCCAATGCTCCCGGCTGCACCGCAGACATCCTTCCCGACGGCGGTTCCACACCAGCGTCAAAGCACCATCAAGTCGTGCCCGATGACCAGTCGCCCCTTGAAGTGCGGCTTGACCGCGTCAATCCAGACCTGATCCGGAATCGGCGGCGTGCCGGGCACGAAGTGGTTCAGCACCAGCGTCTTGACCCCTGCCCGAGTCGCTATCTGCCCGACTTCCGACATCGACGTATGCGCCGCTTCGAGATGCGCGCGCAAGCGCGTTGCCATCGCCTCGTCCTGCACTACCTGGTCGATCGCGTGGAGATCGATCACCTCGTGCACCAGGATGTCGGCGCCGCGTGCAAGCTCGATAAGATTTTCGGAGGGGCGCGTATCGCCGGAAAAAACGATCGAGCGATCCGGGCAATCGAAACGGTAGGCAAAAGCTGGCACCACCGGCGGATGCTGCACGAGCGCTGCGGTCACACGGACATTCTCGTCGTGCATCACCGCGCCGCCGTGCGCGATCTCGTGCGGCACGATCAACGGCGCCAGCGGCGGCCGACCCTCATCGGATTCGCGCATGTGGATGTCATACGCATCCATTTCCAGGAACAGCTTGGTCATCTGCGCGAGCGGTCGTGGCCCATACGTGTTGACGCGCGTGCGCAGATCGGTGGCCCACGCCAGCAACAACAGGTTGCCGTAGTCGGCGTTGTGGTCGGAATGCTGGTGGGTGATGAACACATCGCGGATGCGGCCCAGATCCAGCCCCGCCTTCACCATCTGCCGCGCCACACCATTGCCGCAATCGATGACGTAGATGCCGTCGCCGATCACGATCACATTGGCCGGTGCCGAGCGGTCTACTTTGGGCGTTGGGCCACCGGCGGTGCCGAGCAGGATCAGTTTCGAGCGCTTTGCTGATCGTGCTGTTTTGCTGGCATTTGGCGTCGCAGCCACAAGTGCGCGTGTGCTGCCGAGCGCCATGACCGTGGTCGAAAGTCCAGCGAGCTGTAGCAGACGGCGGCGGGCATGGTCGATGCCTTCGGGCGAGTGAGTCATGACAATCGCGATCCTCGGCGCATCGGTGCGAACGTCGCAATCTAGCACTTCGTCATGGATGGCAAGGAACGAGGTTCGAGAACGGACCAGGTTCACTTCTGCAAGGAAGGCTGGTTTGAAATGCTGGAAATTGGTTCTGACTCACTTTCCTTTTTAACTTCCTCCGTCCCGCTTCTTGCGACATGATTCTACGGGCAGAGCAAGCGGCGATTTCACTTTCCCGCTGCGCGTTGCGGTTCCCTGCGCAATCTCCAACCCAGCAGGCCCAATCCGACCACGGCCAACGCGTTGGTGACAGCCTTGAAGTAGAGATCAGCGGTTGGCGCTCCTTGGAAACCTACAAAGCTCACAGCCATCAATCCGCATGCGGTGGCGACGACAAGCCACAAGGCATGTCGCGGCGTCCAGCCCGTCGAGGTGATCCAGCATGGCACTACGTAAAGCATCGCGGCGGCGATAAGCAATCCCGCCGACATCGGGATCGCTGGTGGCAGCGACGGTGCAATGCCGAAGGCGATCACTACCAACCCGTACCAGAGCACCGACCAGATGGCGCCAAGTACGGCAAGCAACCATGCCGGCGGCGGTGCAACCTGGCCAGCGCGAGTTGGCTTGCCGCGCAGCGTCGTAAAGGCGAGTGCAATCAACCCCGCGATGATCGCTAGTGAAATAATCTCGGTTACGACGGGCGGCACGAAAGCCGGCTGATGGAATACTTTCACCCGTGCGACGTGGGTCCACGCGAACCACGCTAGCACGCTGCCAATGACGAAGAAGAGCATCGTCACGCCGATGCCGAGCTTGCCCATCCAGACTCGATTGCGCCGATCCGGGAAGATCAGTTCGGCCAGGCAGATCGGCACGAACACCACGTAGACGCTTTCGTACACCAGTGCCCACAGCAGGTATACGTAATTCACGCCGAACGCGCGCGCATACACTTCACCCTTGAGCATGATCACCAGCGGCGCCAGCGAAGATTGCTGGATCACGGTTTCCTCCGCCATCGCAAGCGCGAGAGCCAGTGCCAGCATCGCGGCCACGCCTAGGTTGAAACGCCGCACGGCGTGACGGATCAAGAGTGCGCCGCCACCCCATACGCACAACTCAATCGGAAACACGAACAGCGCGCGCAGGCGCGTCGAGCCGGACAACACTTCCGCAATCAACGGAGACAGGAACAACAAACTCAACGTGGGTGCGATGCGTCGTCGCAGCGGCAGCAAGGAAGAGGTGTTCATCGCGGTTTCCGGTTTCAGCAATCAAAATTCAATATTGCGCAAACCTTGCCAATGGACAAAGGCTAGTCGTCACCATCCGTGAGTGATAAGTGTCACGCTGCCGCGGCGCGCTTTGTCAAGGAGCCGTCATGAGGTACGACTTCATGCGCTCGCGTGCCGATCAGTTTTCGCTCAGTGGCATGTGGGAAAAACGTCTTGAAAGGGTATCCGGGACAATTGCTGCAGTCAGTTTCAGTTTCCTTGGCCAACCTATCCAAAATAGCTCTTGCAGGTGATCACGGCCCAACACGATGCCGCTCCGCCAATACCCCCACCACATGCCCCAACGACAACCCCCGCGCCCGCAACACCACGGTGAGATGAAACAGCAGATCCGCCGCCTCACCCAGCAACTCCTCATCCCCCTGCACCACCACCGCCAGCGCCGTCTCGACGCCCTCCTCGCCTACCTTCTGCGCCATGCGGCGAATGCCGCCGTCGAACAGCTTCGTGGTGTAGCTGCCTTCGGGTCGTTCGGCGTGGCGTTGGGCGACCAACGCATCGAGTTCGGCGAGAAAGCCCAGCGGCGGACGCACATCGACACTGTCGCCGAAGCAGCTGGAGGTGCCGGTGTGGCAGGTGGGACCGTGCGGGTCGGCCTGGATCAGCAACGTGTCGGCGTCGCAGTCGATGCGGATGGATTTGAGTACCAGCAAATGGCCTGAGCTTTCGCCCTTGGTCCACAGGCGCTGCTTGCTGCGGCTGTAGAAGGTGACGTGGCCACTGGTTTGGGTCTGCGCCAGCGCATCGGTATTCATGTAGCCGAGCATCAGCACTTCGCCGCTGCGCCAGTGCTGCACGATCGCCGGCAGCAGGCCGTTGCCCTTGGCCCAGTCGAGCCGACTGACATCCGTATTGGCATCACTCATATCTATCTTCCGTTGAGACTCACAGACGCACCGGAACGCCCTGCCCATGCAGGTAACGTTTGAGTTTCGGGATCGCGATACTGCCGGAGTGGAACACACTGGCGGCAAGCGCGCCGTCCACGTCGGCGTCGACGAAGGCGTCGCGAAAATGTTCCGCTTCGCCAGCACCGCCAGAGGCGATCAGCGGCACATGGCAGATCGCGCGGGCAACCGACAGTTGATCCAGATCGTAGCCTTGACGCACGCCATCGCTGCCCATGCAGTTGAGCACGATTTCGCCGGCACCGCGCTGCTG
>JBDTZX010000257.1:0-1693 GCA_040004895.1 Rhodanobacter sp.
CCCAGGCTGTGTGAAAACTCGTTGATTCGATAAACTGGTTCCACCGCGCCGACGAGAGTTGCCATGGGCCGTTTTGTTGAAGGTGAAGACCGCTCTCAGAGCACTCTGCTTCCCGAACGACTCGACGATTACGTGACGGAAGATAACCCCGTGCGGGTGGTGGATGTCTTCGTTGACAACCTCAATCTGGCCACGCTGGGTTTTGACCGAGTAATCGCCCAGGCCACTGGTCGCCCGGGCTATCACCCGTCCACGCTGTTGAAGATCTACATCTACGGTTACCTCAATCGCGTGCAGTCGAGCCGGCGGTTGGAGCGCGAGGCGCAGCGGAATATCGAGCTGATGTGGCTGACCGGTCGACTGGCGCCCGACTTCAAGACGATTGCCGACTTCCGCAAGGACAACGGTGCAGCGATCCGCCGGGTCTGCCGCGAGTTCGTGGTGCTGTGCCGCCGGCTGGATCTGTTCTCGCAGGCCCTGGTGGCCATCGACGGCAGCAAGTTCAAGGCAGTCAACAACCGCGACCGGAACTACACCCGTGCCAAGGTGCAGCGCCGGATCGAGCAGATCGAGGAGAGCGTGGCGCGGTATCTGTCGGAGCTGGATAGTGCGGACCGCCAGGGTGCGGCCCCGGTCGCCGAAGCACGCACGACGCGGCTTCGCGAAAAGGTCGAGAAGTTGCAGTCGGAAATGCAGCGCATGCAGGCATTGTCAAAGGAGGTCGAAGCTGCACCTGACAAGCAGATCTCGCTGACCGATCCGGATGCACGATCGATGGCGACGAGCGGCAAAGGCACAGGCATTGTGGGCTACAACGTGCAGACGGCGGTGGATGCACAGCACCACCTGATCGTTGACCATCAGGTCACCAATATCGGTAACGATCGCAGCCAACTAGCGACCATGGCAAAGCGTGCGCGAACCGCCATGCAGGCCGAACACTTCGAAGTTGTCGCCGATCGCGGCTACTTCAGCGGCGAAGAAATCGTGACGTGCGAAGAAGCCGGCATCACGGCTTACGTACCTCGGCCACAGACCTCCAACAACCAAGCCAAGGGCCTGTTCGGCAAGCGGGATTTTGTCTATGTGCCCGAGACAAACGCGTACCGTTGCCCGGCCGGACAATCACTGATCTGGCGCTTCCGAAGCGTTGAGAAGGGATTGACGATGGATTGCTACTGGAGTTCGGTATGCAAGGGTTGTCCGCTCAAGGCGCAGTGCACGCCGGCATCACAGCGCCGCGTCAGACGCTGGGAGCATGAAGCCGTGATCGACGCGATGCAGCAGCGTCTGGATCAGGATCCGGACAAGATGCGCGTCCGCCGGCAGACGGTCGAGCATCCATTCGGCACTCTCAAGGCATGGATGGGATCAACGCACTTCCTGATGCGCACGTTGAAGCACGTCAGCACGGAGATGAGCCTGCATGTGCTCGCCTATAACCTCAAACGCGTAATAAAAATTTTGGGAACCGCCCCGCTGATGCAGGCGATGGGCGCCTGAAGGCGCTTTGCACCCGAAATACGTCTATCCAGAGACTGTTGGATCCTTTGGATGTTGATCAGCAGTTACGAATTTCCAGAAGTGGTCTTTTCGCGGCAGCGCATCTTGGCGATGGCAGGCGCTCGGCAATGTGCTCGGCGCGTCCATTGCGCGGTCATTTGCTACGAACACGCGTTTTCACACAGCCTGG
>JBDTZX010000042.1:0-5611 GCA_040004895.1 Rhodanobacter sp.
ATTCGAACAGCGCCTGGAAATTGCCTTCGCCGAAACCTTCGTTGCCCTTGCGCTGGATGATCTCGAAGAAGATCGGACCGATCGCGTTCTGGGTGAAGATCTGCAGCAGCTTGCGCTGCTTGGTTTCCAGGTCGGCGTCGATCAGGATCTTGTTGCGCGCGAGCCGCGGCACGTCTTCACCGTGATTCGGCACGCGTTCGTCGATCACTTCGAAATAGGCGTCGGGCGTGTCGAGGAACGTCACGCCGGCGTCGCGCATCTTCTCCACCGTGGCATAGATGTCGTCGGTGAAGCAGGCGATGTGCTGGATGCCTTCGCCGTGGTAGGCGTCGAGGTATTCGTTGATCTGGCTCTTCGGATCGTTCGATTCGTTGAGCGGGATGCGCACGATGCCGTCGGGCGCGGTCATCGCCTTGGACACCAGACCGGTCTTGGCGCCCTTGATGTCGAAGTAGCGGATCTCGCGGAAGTTGAACAGCCGCTCGTAGTAGTCCGACCACTTCTGCATGTTGCCGAAGTAGAGGTTGTGCGTGAGGTGGTCGATGAAGGTGAGGCCGAAACCCGTTGGATGCTGGTCGGCACCCTCGATCGCCTCGTAGTCGGCGTCGTAGATGGTGCCGAGGTCGCCGTAGCGGTCGATCAGGTACAGCATGCAGTCGCCGATGCCCTTGACCACCGACGCGTTCACCGCCTTGCTCGCCTCGCGCAGACCGATCGGTTCACCGCCGTTGCCCAGCACGGTCTGCAGAACTTCGACGTCGGGCTTGCGGAAACGCATCGCGAAACCGCAGGCGCTGGGTCCGTGTGCCTTCGCGAAATCCGCCGCGAAGGAATCCGGATCCTCGTTGACCAGAAAGTTCACGCCGTTCTGGCGGTAGACCGTGATCGGCCGTGACTTGTGTTTCAGCACGGCGGTGAAACCCATGCGCTTGAACTGGTCATGCAACTCGCCGGCGCGACCGGCAGGCGCGGCGAACTCGACGAACTCGAACCCGTCGATACCCATCGGGTTGTCGAACGTGGTGACTTGCATGCCAAGATTCGGCTGGGCGTTCATGGCGCTCTCCTGCGATGAGTTGTAGCTAAGCTGGCGTCGTTGGCCGCGCAAGCATGCGTGGCACCGTGCGAAAGGTTCGCATCGTCCACGTTATAGTTACATATGAAACCAATAGCAAGGTGCAATGCCGCATGACAAGCAAGCGCAAACCCGCCCATCCGACGGCTGAGCACGCCCCGCTCCAGCTGGAGCACTTCCTGCCCTATCGGCTGTCGATCCTCTCCAACACGATCAGCCAGGCGATCGCCGAAGACTATCAACGCCGCTACGACATCTCGGTGACCGAATGGCGGGTGATGGCGGTGCTGGCTCGCTTCGAGGGCCTGTCGGCGCGTCAGGTGGCCGATCGCACTGCGATGGACAAGGTGGCGGTGAGCCGTGCGCTGGCTCGACTGGTCGAGGCCGGTCGCGTCAGCCGATCGACTCACGACGACGACAAGCGCCGTTCGGTGCTAGGCCTGACCGAAGCGGGCTGGACCATGCACGACGAGGTCGCTCCAATGGCCCGTGCCCGCGAGCGCGAGGTGCTGGCCAAACTCGACGCCGAGGAACAGCGCTGGCTGACCCGGATCCTGGACAAGCTGCTTGAAGCAGAGCGGGAAACGGGAAGCGGCGAACGGTAGACGCCGAGCCTGCCACCGTTCCCGTTACGTGCTCAACGCACCCCGTGCATCAGCTTGTTGATCAACGGCGCAATCAGCAGCAACAGCGCGCCCGCGCCGGCCAGCAACCAGAAACTGAAAGTGAACCCGCTCAGCGCCGATGCCGCCGTCATGCCGCTGGCGCCGCTGATCGACCCGGCCAGCAATCCTGAAAGTTGCCCGCCCACGGCCAGCGAAAGAAACCAGCCGCCCATCGCCAGTCCGACCAGCCGCGGCGGCGCCAGCTTGGTCACCATCGAGAGGCCGATCGGCGAAAGGCACAGTTCGCCCACGGTCTGCAGCACGTAGCACACCGCCAGTGGCCAGAACGGGATCAGTCCGTGGCCATCGAGCAGGTGTGCCAGGGCATACATCAGCACCGCGAAACCGAGCCCGTTGAACACCAGGCCCAGGCCGAACTTGCGCGGAATCGACGGCTCGCTGCGCCGCGCGGCGAGGAACGACCAGACCACCGTCACCACCGGCGCCAGCACGATGATGGCCAGCGGACTGACCGACTGGAACCAGCCGGTGGGAAACACCCAGCCGCCGAACATCGTCCGGTCGACCAGATTCTCGGCGAGAAAATTGAACGAAGTGCCCAGCTGGAAGTAGAACATCCAGAACAGGATGTTGAACGCGAAGATGATCAGCATCGCGACCACGCGATCAACCTGCACGCGGCCCTGCCTGGCCGCTTCGCTCAGCAGCATCGCCGCGACGCCGACGAACAGCAGCCCAAGCACCCATGACAGACCCGTGCTGACGTAGGCCAGCATCAGATAGACCAGCGGCACCGCCAGCACCACCCCGAGCACGACCCACGCCACCCGCGAAAGGCCTTCGGCTTCCGGCGCCGGTCGCCCTACCCCGCGCAGCCCGCGTCGACCGAACCAGAACCACAACAGGCTCAGCAGCATGCCGACACCGGCGGCGGCGAAGACGGCGCGGTAGTTCTGCTGCAGCGGCGTATCGGTGAAATAGCTGGCCATCCAGCCGGTCAGCAGCGGCGCCAGCAAGGCGCCCCCGTTGATGCCCATGTAGAACAGCGTGAAGCCGCGGTCGCGTCGGGGATCGTCGCGTCCGTACAGCTGCCCCACCATCGAGGAGATGTTCGGCTTGAACAGGCCGTTGCCGACGATCACCATCGCCAGCCCGATCAGGAACACGTCGCGGCTGGGCAGCATGATGACGAACAGCCCGAGCGCCATGACCAGCGCACCCAGCAGGATGGATCGCTGATAGCCGATGATCCGATCCGCGACGTAGCCACCGAAGATGCTGGAGGCGTAGATCAGCGCGGTATAGGAGCTGAAGATCGTGGCAGCCCAGGCCTGGCCCGACGCGTTGCCATTGAAGAAGTGCGCCACCACGTAGAGAGCCAGCGCCCAACTCACGCTGTAGAACGCGAAACGCTCCCAGAACTCGGTCATGAAAAGCATCCACAACGGACGCGGGTGTCCGAGCAGTTGCGGATAATCCGGTCGGTCCGGTGTGGCGGCGGTGTCTGTCATGCGTCTGGATTTCCGGTCGAAGTAGCAGGACCGGCATCATTGATAGGCACCGGTCGGTGACGCAGATGTACCCAGCTGCGCGCGCGGCGTCAAATGCCGCGGATTTTCGCAGACCATGTTCCGGCACTCATGCTTCCGCGCGCGCATTGCGTCCCAGCCGTTTGGCATGCCCGAAATAGTGGCGGAACACATACAGCAGCGGCGACCATGCATCGGTATCGATGTATTGGGTGTCAGGCACAACGATGTCTGCATGCGCGTGTACCCGAACGACTTGCGTTTCGACGATCACGGTGCCGTCATCAGGATCGTCGCCGCAGGGATGCATCGCCACCACCCGCGCTTCCAGTTGCAGCGGACATTCGGCGATGCGCGGCGGTGTCACCAGCTGCGATGTCTGGCGGGTCAGCTTCGCCAGAGCAAATTTGTCCGGTTCGTGGCGGTAGCCCATCTCCTGTTTGTATCGCGGCACAGGACTGCTGCCGGTGGTGCCGGCAAGCGCTTCGACCTGCAGCCACAGGCTGGCATCGGGAAGGTTGATCACGCATTCGCCGAGTCGGCGCAGGTTGGCCATGCATTGCCCCCGCTCACCGAGCCCGAGCACAATCCTATCGTCCAGCGCCCAAGCCGACGACATCGGGCTGATGTTGGCCGATCCATCCGCTTGCACCGTGGTGATCAACGCGACCGGCGTGCCGAAGTAGAGAATTTTTGGTTTGATGACGATGCTGGACATGCCGCAGCGTAGCCCGCATGCAAACGTCGACATTCAACGCGGCGGCGAAGCATCGTACGCCCGATACCTGCCGTATATGCCGGGTACTTCGGCGGATCAGCCTTCCAGCACGGTGCGCACGTCCAGCAGCTCGGGGAAGAACTCCAGCTCGAGCGCTTTCTTCAGGAAGCTCACACCGGACGACCCGCCGGTGCCGCGACGATGACCGATGATCCGCTCCACCGTTTTCATGTGGCGGAAACGCCACAGCTGGAAACTCTCTTCGACATCCACCAGCTGCTCGCACATGTGGTATTCCTGCCAGAACTCCGCACGGTCCTCGTAGATGCGCTTGAGTACCGGCAGCAGCGCGGCGTTGCGATGGTAAGGCTGGGTCCAGTCCCGTTGCAGCAGCGCGGCAGGCACCGCGTGGCCGCGCCGCGCCAGATAGCGCAGAAATTCGTCGTACAGGCTGGGCGCTTCCAGCACCGCGCGCAACTCGTCCTGCGCGGCGGGATCATGGGCGAACACTTTCAGCATCGGCGCGTTCTTGTTGCCAAGCAGGAATTCGATCACCCGGTATTGCAACGACTGGAAACCGGATGACGGTCCCAGCACAGCGCGGAACTCCAGGTACTCCGACGGAGTCAGTGTCTCCAGCACCGCCCACTGCTCGAACAACTGGCGCTGTACCTGCTTGACCCGCGCAAGAATCTTCAGGCACGCATCAATGTCATCGCGTTGCAGATGCGCCACCGCCGCCTTCAGTTCGTGGATCAGCAGCTTCATCCACAGCTCGGACACATGGTGCTGCACGATGAACAGCATTTCGTCGTGATGTGGCGGCTGGCTCAGCGGCTGCTGTGCCGACAGCAGGGTGTCCAGGTGCAGATAACCACCGTAGGTCATCTGGCCGTTGAGGTCGGTCTGGATGCCCGCTTCGATGTCGCGCTGGTTGTCGCTCATGGTGTTCCGGCATGTTTCGAAGAGGCCATGGTAACGGTTGCCGGTTGCCCTCCGACCCTGGGCGAGCATGGAATTCGCTGGCGGCCCGCAAAGCCATGTCGCACATGGAAAAATGCCAGTCCGTACGCGTACGCATGCTGCGCTGTACCTTGCAGCGCAACATGCCGGCCTGTTATCAAGCGCGGTCTTGTTCGGTCGTTTATGCGACTCCGGATTCCCGGATTGCGTCTGCTGCCACGTTTCCCCCTCTCTTCCTCATCCCGGAGCGAGTCGTGACCATCGCCGCCAAGTTTGAAATCGAATACCTGCAATACCTTGATGCCGAAGGCAGGGAAGTCCGCAAGGATCTGCCGGCCTTCGCCAAGGATCTCGACCACATGGTCGAGCTGTACAAGCTGATGCTTTCCACGCGCGTGTTCGACGCCAAATCGATCGCGCTGCAGCGCACCGGCAAGCTGGGCACCTATGCCAGCTGTCTGGGCCACGAGGCCGCGCACGTCGGCATCGGCAGCGCGATGAAGCCGGAAGACGTGTATGCGCCGAGCTATCGCGAGTACGGCGCGCAGCTGTATCGCGGCGTACAGCCGCGTGAGGTGTACATGTACTGGGGCGGCGACGAGCGCGGCAACGACTATCAGAAAGAGCCGGCACGGCACGATTTTCCCTGGTCGGTGCCGATCGCCACGCAGTGCCTGCATGCGGCGGGCTCCGCGCTGGC
>JBDTZX010000547.1:0-5610 GCA_040004895.1 Rhodanobacter sp.
CGCGGTGTAGTCGCTGACCACGAAGCCGTCGAAGCCCCATTCCTTGCGCAGGATCGTGTCCATCAGATAGGGGTTGGCCGTGGCCGGCACGCCATTGAGCGCGTTGAACGAACTCATCATCGTCGCGGTGCCTGCTTCCACCGCCGCCTTGTACGGCGGCAGGTAATCCTGGCGCAGGCGGATATCGGACATGTCGGTGGTGTTGTATTCGCGACCGGCCTCGGCCGCGCCATAGGCGGCGTAGTGCTTGACCGAAGCGGCAACGCTGTCCGCCTTTGACAGGTCATCGCCCTGGTAGCCGCGGATGTACGCGCGTGCCATCGCCGAACCGAGATACGCGTCCTCGCCCGCGCCTTCGGTGGAACGGCCCCAGCGCGCATCGCGCGAGATGTCGACCATTGGCGAATAAAACCACTTCACCCCGGCAGTGGTCGCTTCCACTGCCGCCATGCGCGACACCTCGGTGATCAGCTGCGGGTCCCACGACGCGGACAGGCCAAGCGGCACCGGATAGATCGTGCGGAAACCATGGATCACGTCCGCGCCGAACAGGATCGGGATGTGCAGACGGCTGTTGACCGCCGCGCGCTGGAAAGTGCGGGTCTTCTGCGCGCCGATGACATTGAGCATCGAACCGAGCTCGCCCTTGCCCGCCAGCTGCATCGCATCCACGTGGTCTTTCGTTTCGGGATTGGCGGCCATCGCCGACGCGGTGTCATCGGCCGTTGTGGTGGGCGCGCTGGATCCCTGGTCGTTGTACTGCATCAGCTGGCCGATCTTCTCGGCCAGGGTCATCTGCCTGAGCAAGGCCTCGACCTTGCGGTTGATCGCAGGCGTCACCAGCTGCGGGTTCGATGGCTTGGCCGTGGCAGCGTGGGCTTGTGATCGGGGTGATCCCGATGTGGCATCCGCCGCCGAGGCGCCGTGGGCGAAGATCGCCAGTGCTGCCGAGACCCACAGCGTCGCAGGACGCAAGCCGGACAACGTGTGAAGTTTCATCGTTTCCCCCATGGAGCGAGTGACGCGACCGACAGCCGCATACGGAGCGCAATATCCCAATGTAAACGTTTACATCAATGGATAAAACCCTTCCAGGCAAAATCGACGGCAACGGCGGTGTGGTCGCGCCCGGGATGGATCGCTCGTCAGAACTGCGGATCGGTTTGAAGGGCGTGCAACCCGATCGACATGCCCCCGGCGCCCTCGAAGCCAGCTTCAGCGCAGCTGGCTGTCCTTGCTGCCACGACGGTTGTACAGCCCGGCACCGCGCTGCTCTTCGTCATGCGCTTGCTGGCAGGCCACGCATAGCCGCACACCCGGCACCGCCTTGCGCCTGGCAGGGGGAATCGGTGCATCGCATTCTTCGCAGCGCTTCAGCCCGGGGCCCTTGCGCAACTGCTGACGCGCGCGCTGCACCGCATCGTCGACGGTGGCGTCGATCTGGTCCTGGACCGCGCCGTCGCCGGCCCAACCGGTTGCCATGGCAGCCTCCGAGGAATCAGGGTGAAGAAATGCAGGAAAGGTATTCCGGCGGGAATCAACTCCGCGTCCAGACGATATGGGGCTCCGCCATGCGGCATCAATCGATCGGGCCCGCCTCGTTCAGCTGCCGCGGCATCGCCAGCAATGCCAGCAGGGTCAGCGCGGCCGAGCCGGCCAGGTAGTAGCCGACATAGGCCAGACCATAGGTTTTCGCCAGCCAGGTGGCAATGTACGGCGCCAGCGAGGCGCCGAAGATACCGGCCAGATTGAAAGCCAGCGACGCGCCGGTATAGCGCACCGCGGTGGGAAACATCTGCGCCAGGATCGTCCCCAGTGGTCCGTAGGTCAGCCCCATCGCACCCAGCCCGAGCGCCAGGAACAGGAGTACCCCCGCACTGCTGCCGGCCGCGAACAGTGGTGCGAAACCGATGCCGAAGGCGATGATCAGGCAGGTCGAGAGGATCATCGCAAGACGGCCGCCGCGCCGGTCCGCGAAGATCGCCGACAGCGGAATCGTCGCCGCGAAAAACAGCACACCGACCATCTGCAGCAGCAGGAACTGCTCGCGCGAATAGCCAAGCCTGCTGGTCGCCCAGCTCAGCGTGAATACCGTCATCAGATAGAACAGCACGAAGGTGGCCAGTGCCGAGAAGGTTCCGGCGATCAGCGCGCGCGGGTGCTGCGTGATCACTGTCAGAATCGGCAGCCGCACACGCTCGTGATGCGCCATGGCCTTGGCGAACGCGGGCGTTTCCTGCAGCTTCAAGCGCATCCACAGCCCCACCAGCACCAGCGCCGCGCTGGCAAGGAACGGCACGCGCCAGCCCCAGGCGAAGAACGCCGCATCGCCGATGCCCCGGGTCAGCCACAGGAACAGCCCGGTGGAAAGAAAGAAACCGATCGGCGCGCCCAGCTGCGGAAACATGCCGTACCACGCGCGCTTGCCGGGCGGCGCGTTCTCGGTGGCCAGCAGCACCGCTCCGCCCCATTCCCCACCCAGCCCCAGGCCCTGGCCAAACCGGCACAGCGCCAGCAGCAGCGGTGCAAACACGCCGATGCTCGCGTACGTCGGCAGCAGGCCGATGGTCACCGTGGAAACACCCATCGTCAGCAGCGCCGCCACCAGCGTGGTCTTGCGACCGACCCGATCGCCGAAGTGACCGAACACCGCCGAGCCGATCGGCCGTGCGAAAAACGCCAGCGCGAACGTCGCCAGCGATTGCAACGTGGCCGAGGTCGGGTCGGCCGAGGGAAAGAACAGCTTCGGAAACACCAGCACCGCCGCCGTGGCGTAGATGTAGAAATCGAAGAATTCGATCGTGGTGCCGATCAGGCTGGCAAACAGGATGCGACGCGGCGAGTTGACCGGCGCGGTTTCGGCAACAGGCATCAAGGATTTCCCGATCAGGCAGATCCGTCGATTCTGCCAGAGCCGGTGCATCGCACGCGCTTGCAAACGCTGAACGAAGCGGCGCGAACCACCCTGAATGACTGAAATTCGATGTCGATTTCGACGCTGTCCGATCGTCGCACGCAGGACCATCCAACAAGGCAATCCGCCATGACCCTTCAACTTTTCGGCCACGCGTTTTCCTCCTACACGCAGAAGGCGCTGATCGCACTTTATGAAAATGGCACACCTTTCCAGTTCCGCGCACTGACCCAGGACGATCCCGAAACCGCCGCGGCGTTCGCGGCGCTCTGGCCGCTGCGGCGATTTCCGATCATCGTCGATGGCAAGCGCACGGTGCTTGAAGCGAGCATCGTCGTGGAGTACCTGGACCTGCACTATCCGGGGCCGGTGCGCCTGATTCCGGCGGATGCCGATGCCGCGCTGGAAGTGCGCACGATGGATCGCTTCTTCGACAACTACATCTCCGGATCAGTGCAGAAAGTCGTGCTCGACAGTCTGCGGCCGGAGGATGAGCGCGACAGCTTTGGCGTGAGCGAGGCATGCGCGATGCTGGACAAGTCGTATGCGTGGCTGGACCCGCTGATGGCCGAACGCACCTGGGCCACGGGCGACAACTTCAGCCTTGCCGACTGCGCGGCGGCGCCGGCGCTGTTCTATGCGGACTGGACGCATCCGATTCCCGACGCCTGCGCCAACCTGAAGCGCTATCGGCAACGGCTGCTGGCCCGGCCCTCGTTCGCGCGCACCGTGGACGAGGCGCGGCCGTACCGCTCGTATTTCCCTCTCGGCGCGCCCGACCGCGACTAGCGCAGCTTCAGCCGGCCGTGTTGCGCCTGGCCAGCTTCCAGCCCGGCCGCACGAAATGGCAGGTATAGCCGGTCGGGTAGTGTTCCAGATAATCCTGGTGTTCGGATTCGGCTTCCCAGAAATCACCGGCGGGAACCAGCTCCGTCACCACCTTGCCTGGCCACAGCCCGGACGCATTCACGTCGGCGATGGTGTCGTCGGCAACCGCCTTCTGTTCCGCAGAGGTATAGAAGATCGCCGAACGATAGGAGGCCCCGCGATCGTTGCCCTGCTGGTTCGGTGTCGACGGGTCATGGATCTGGAAGAAGAATTCGAGCAGCGTGCGGTAGCTCAGCACCGACGGATCGAAGATGACTTCGATGCCTTCCGCATGACTGCCGTGGTTGCGGTAGGTCGCATTCGGAACATCGCCGCCGGTGTAGCCCACGCGGGTGGAGATCACCCCCGGATAACGACGCAGCAGATCCTGCACGCCCCAGAAGCATCCACCCGCCAGCACCGCGCGTTCGTTGGTGACAGTCATCCGTTTCTCCTGGCTTGGGTTGGTCGGGATCGAGCAGTCGATGTATGGGCGACTCAGCAAATCTCCAGCTCGCCGGTTCATTTTCTTGCAGGAAACAGCTTCCGGAAGACGCCAGGCGACGCACCGCGGTAGATGCTGCTGTGCCTGAGGTCGGGCCGGGGCTCGTAGAACCAGACCAGGCCTGGCCGCGCATGTGCGCGCAGGATCGTCTGCAGCCGTTCGCCCGCCGCGTCGATATCGTCGTCGCCTGAAGTGGCGACGTAGAGTGTGACCTGCCTTCGCGGCCATGCCTTCAACCGTCCGGGTGCGGCACGCAACAACGCCTGGTCGTTCCACCACAGGCTTGGACTGAGCGCGACATAGGTATCGAACAGCTTCGGTTGAAGGAAGAAAGTTTCCAGCACGAACAGACCGGCCAGTGATTCGCCGACGATCGCGGTTTCGCTGCTGGTGCGGTAACGCCGGCGCACCTCGGGCATCAGCTCGCTGGCGATGAAGGCACGGAAGACGGCCGAACCGCCGACATGCGGCGCGATGCTGCGGTCGCTGGCGACGTCGGTCGGGCCAGTCATGTCGCGACGCCGCTCGGTGTTCTCGATCCCGATCACGATCATCGGGCGCATCTCACCGGCACGGATCGCGCTATCGACATCGGTGGCGACATGCGGAAAATCTTCCTGCATGCCGCCATCAGGCATGTACAGCACCGGGTAGCGCGCGGTTTTCGCGACAGCGTAGCCGGGCGGTGTATAGACGTTGACGTGCCGGGTCTCGCCGAGCCTCGCCGAGCGGATGACGAACGACTCGTGTGCGGGCATCGGCCGGTCGGCGGAAAAACTGCCCTGCGCGAAAACGCTCAGGCAAACGATCATCCACAGGCTGGGCCACTTGGGCGACGACTTGATCATTCCACTGTGTCTCCGCTGCTGCGCTGGATCAAGCAGTCTATGCCGAGCCAGGTTGCCGCGCGCTCACGAGCCATCCACGCGCGACGGCCTAGCTTGCACGCCATCGTCCGCGGAGCTCGCCTCATGATTGCCTTGTATCTGTGGGCGAATGCCCTGCTCTACGCGATTTTCGCTGCGCTGTGTTCGCTGCGCCTGTCGGTGACCTCCCGCTCGATGGGTTTCCTGTCGCTGGATCGGGGAGGCCAGTCCGAATACCTGACCGTCTATGGCGGCCTGCAACTCGGGCTCGCGCTGGTCTTTGCATGGATGGCCTGGCGCCCCGAGTTGCAGCGCACCGGGCTTGCCGTCGCACTGCTTGTTTATGCGCCGATCGTGGCGTTCCGCCTGATCGGCTGGCTGCGCCTGTGGCCGGTGCAGCGCGTGACACTGGCCACCGGAATGCTCGAAGCGGCGCTGCTGCTGATCGCGCTGCTGCT
>JBDTZX010000194.1:0-5597 GCA_040004895.1 Rhodanobacter sp.
GCTACCGGACTTCCGCTGCGTACGAGGCGACCGTGGTGCTGATCGACAGCCAGGCGGCCATGCGTGCGCCGCTGCCGGTATTGCGGCGCGGTGCGCAGGATCGCGGCGTATTCACCAGCGCGTCCGCTGCCGCCGTGCTGGATACGCTGACCTGTCCTCGCGCACAGCCGGCGGCCCGGCTTGGTGACGACATCGTGCTGGGTGGTCGTCAACTCGGCACGGATGACACGCTGGCACGCTTCAGCAGCCTGCGCCTCGACGCGCCGATCGATATCGCGCCGCTGGCTGGTGACACCACCGGCACGTTGCGTGTGCATCTCGCCAACACGACCGATGATGTCGATGCCGCATCGCGCTGGGCGCCGGGAATCTACACCGTGGCGCTGCTGGTGCAACCGCCAGGCCTGCCGGCGCTGCTCAGCAACGAACTGCCGCTGGTACTGGCGCCGATCATCACGCTCAGTCCGCTCACTGCCGCCGCCGGAAATTTCGCCTTGAACATCACCTGCATGCCGCGCCTGCGCGATGGGCAGCGGGTGTTCCTGCTGTTCGGCGATCGTCTGCTGACCCCGCAGAGCATCGACAACCCATCCGACCTGCAGCAGCCCACGGCGCTGGTGTTCGAGCTGGCCGCGGTGGTGGCAGGTACGTACACGGTGCGTCTGCGCGTCGATGGCGCGGACAGCATCCCGGTCGACTTCAGCGGCAGTGCGCCAGCGTTCGCCAGCAGCCAGCAGGTGATCGTGACATGAGCGATCGCGCGCAATGGCTGGATGCGAACGACGACTATCTTGCCGATGCGCTGGCAGATATGCGTGCACGCCTGCAGCAGGCAGCAGCTCTGCACGCGGCACCTCTCGCTGCGGCATCCGGATCGTCGACTGTGGCAACCACCGTGAAAGCCTCGGCGGCATCCGCCTTGATGGAGTCCGCGCCGACAGTGAACGCTCCGCCCGGACCGAGGCATTCCTGGTTCGCGCGGATGTTTGGCGGACAGATGGCGCGGGCACCGCAGTCGACCGCGGCAATGGACGCCATCGCCATACGGCCACCGGATGCGTTGCCGATCGTCGTTGCGGTTCCGGCGGATTCGCCGGTTGACGCCAGCGCGCCGTACGCTTCGCCCACGGACGGCAGCGCTGGACATTCGCCAGCATTGAGCGTGCTTGCGAGCCGACTGGGGCTGTCCGCGTTCGAGCGCGACCTGCTGTTGCTGTGCATCGGCATGGAGCTGGACACGCGCTTCCCCGCACTGTGCGCGCAGGCCCAGCATGACCCGGGCAAACCGTATCCGACGTTTGCGCTGGCCTTCGCGATACTGGATCAGCCGAGCTGGGATGCACTTTCGCCGGAGCGTCCACTGCGCTACTGGCGCCTGCTCGAGATCCATCAACCCGGTCCGCTGCCGTTGATCGCTGCCGCGCTCAGCGCCGACGAACGGGTGGTGAACTTCGTCAAGGGCATGAACTATCTGGACGACCGGCTGATGCCGCTGCTTACCGCGCTGGCACCGGCGACCTTGCCGCCATCGCAGCAGGCGATCGTCGAACGCGTGCTGGATGGCTTGCGGCATGTGCCGCCGGGCGAAGCGTTGCCGCCGGTGCAGCTGCTGGGCAGCGACAGCACCAGCAAGCAGGGCATCGCCCAGGTGATTGCCGATGCGTTCGGTGCACAGGCGTATCGGCTTTCGGCCGAGCTGCTGCCGAGCGTGATCGCCGAACAGGAAACCCTGATTCGCCTGTGGCAGCGCGAGAGCCAGCTGCTGCCGATCGCGCTGTATATCGATGCCGCCGATGTCGAGCGCGGTGACGTAACCGCTGCTCTGGTCAAGCGCTTCCTGGCGCGTGCGGGTGGGCTCACCTTCGTCGATACGCACGAGCCGTGGGCGAGCGCGGCGAGCCACGCGCTCAGCGTGGATGTCGCCAAGCCCACTGCGGTCGAGCAGCGCACGCTGTGGCAGCGACTGCTGGGCGAGGCGGCGGGCCGGCAGCCGCAGCATCTCTCCGGTCATTTCGATTTCAACCTCGGCAGGATCGAACAGATCGCGCACAGCGCACTTGCTGTCGTCGAACAGAAACCCGAAGCACTGGCGCAGTCGCTGTGGCAGGGCGCACTGGCACGCACGCGGCCGGCGCTGGATCAGCTCGCGCAGCGGATCGAGCCGAAGGCCGGCTGGGACGATCTCAAGCTGCCCGACAGCGAGAAGCTGCTGCTGCACCAGATCGCCGACCAGGTCGCGCAACGCAGCACTGTCTATGACGACTGGGGTTTCCGCGACCGGATGAATCGCGGCCTGTCGATCAGCGTGCTGTTCGCCGGCGAGAGCGGCACCGGCAAGACCATGGCGGCGGAAGTCATCGCGAAGGAACTCGGCCTGTCGCTTTATCGCATCGATCTGTCGGCGGTGGTCAGCAAATACATCGGCGAGACCGAGAAAAATCTGCGCAAATTGTTCGATGCCGCCGAGGACGGCGGCTCGATCCTTTTCTTCGATGAAGCGGATGCGCTGTTCGGCAAGCGCAGCGAGGTCAAGGACAGCCACGACCGCTACGCCAACATCGAAGTGAACTACCTGCTGCAACGACTGGAATCGTTCCGCGGGCTGGCGATCCTGGCGACCAACATGAAAGGTTCGCTGGACAGCGCGTTCCTGCGCCGCTTGCGTTTCGTGGTCAATTTTCCGTTTCCCGGCGTGGCCGAGCGCCAGGCGATCTGGTCCTCGGTGTTCCCTGCGCAGGCGGCCACCACGGCGCTGGATTTCGGGCGGCTGGCACGGCTCGCGCTCACCGGCGGCAGCATCCAGGGCATCGCGTTGAACGCAGCCTTCATGGCCGCCAAGGCAGGCGTGCAGATCGGCATGCCGCTGGTGCTGGACGCTGCCCGCGCGGAATTCCGCAAGCTGGACAAGCCAGTCAACGAGGCGGACTTCCGCTGGCTCGCAAGCGCGGGAGGCAAGCCGTGAGCATCGTGCTGCACATCGAGCGGTTGGTGATCGACGAGGCCTTGCTCGGTGGCGAACGCGCCGATCGCGTGCAAGCAACGATCGAGCGCGAACTGACACGGCGTCTCATGCATGCCGGTGCTGTGGAGAGTTTGCGTGGGCTTGGTGCGGTGGCGGTGTTGTCGGCGTTGCCGCTATTGCCAGCAGCTCACCGTGGTGAGCCATTGGGCGCGCGCATTGCCGCCGCCGTGCAGGGTAGCCTGGGCCTTCCCGGCGCCAATCATGGAAGGAGCGTGACGCGTCATGGCTGAGCGCAGCGCCAGCGTCCAGACGAAATCGGAGCGGCCGTCGCGCACCGTTGGCCTGCTGCAGCGCAAGTGCGCCTGCGGTGCGCACAGTCATGGCAATACCCAATGCGCGCGCTGTGCGAAGGATCGCGGCGATCTGCAACGCATGCTTGCAGTCGGCGCAAGCAACGATCCGCTCGAGGCCGAGGCGGATCGCGTGGCCGATCACGTGATGGCGAGTTCGGCGGCGCAGGGAATCGGGGCTTCCGCGCCGCGAATCCAGCGTTTCAGCGGCAAGGCGGAATCCGCAGGCGAGCCGGTGCCCGACAGCGTCGATGAAGTGCTTTCCACACCCGGTGCGCCGATGCAGGCCGAGTTGCGACGCGAGATGGAGTCGGGGTTTGGCCATGACTTCAGCGCGGTGCGTTTGCATACGGGTGACGCGGCGGCACGCTCGGCGCGCGATGTCTCGGCCACGGCCTACACTGCAGGTCATCACATCGTGCTGGGCTCGGACGCAGCCCCATTGGGGGCATCCCCGGGCAAGCGTTTGCTGGCACACGAACTGACTCACGTCGTGCAACAGTCCGCAATGAATGTGGTTCGGCGCTGCGTGAACCCCAAAAAAAACGATCCGATCTACGACTCGGTCGCCAAATCCGTACGCACCAAACCCGACTACAAGGCCTTGGCCGCCGCCGACCTGGCCGTCGCCGAGGGCATCATTACCGACGCGAAGAAAAAGCCCGGCTGTCTCTACTACATGGGCGAGCTGCAGGCTCTGTTCACCACGAAAGACAAACCACCGGCGCAGATTTCCGTGGAGACGCAAACCGCGACTGTGGCCGAAGCTGGCAAAGAACAGGCACGTATCAAAAAGCCCGCAGCAGCGAAAAATCTCAACGTCGAGGAAACGGCCTCGGCAGACCCCTCACGGGTGTACGTGAAAATCACCGGAAAGTTCGGAGGCGGTACTTACGAAGTCGACAGGAGGGATCCGAAGCACCTCGTCGTGCGCGCGAAGGTCTTCCTGCAACCGGCCGGAACCGGCACCCCTGCCGATGTCGCCAGCATAAAGTCGATGGAGGACGCCATCGAAAAGGCCGCATCGCGCCCCGGACTCATCGTCGACGTCATCTTCGTCAATGCGGCAGCTGCCGACGTGTTCACGGCGAATGTGGATCCGTCGCAGTGGGAGACCGCAACGAACTGGTCCGGAGGCGATCCGACGGGATTCGCACACGAACTTTTTCACATGTTTGCGTATGAGCTCGACCGCTACAACTACGTCGAGTCGCATGCGCGAAATTCATCGATGCTGGTCAAGGACCGCCTTCATTGGTTCGCCCAGCAGTTGAGCAAGCCCGCCGGTTTCGACAATCCGGCATCGCTGATGGGCGGTGGCCCGCATCCCCTGGATGACGATGCCTGTCGCGTGGCGGGACTGGATGCCGCCAGCTGCATTGCCACGCGCCGAGGCCGTTGAGATCCATCACCAACATCAGGTTGAAGAGACGTGTATCAGCAGACCATGCGATCGAGAATGCACGCAGCATCGTCGTTTTCTGGCCGGTCGCCGCAGCGCAGGTGTGCCTGCGGCGCGCGGAGTCATCGCCATGCGGAGTGCGCGGAAGGCGCAAAGAAACACCCGCCGTTCCAGCACCAGCTCAGCATCGGTACCAAGGCTCCACCAGGGCGCGAAGCCGGGCGCGTCGCCGAGCACGTGATGGTCACTGCGCGGCATGCCGATGCTGGCGGCGGCGATCGACGCCTCAGGCTGGCTTCTCACGATCAAACATCTGCAGCTCACGAATCCGACCGCAAATTTGTGAACGAGAACGGACCATGAGCATCTTCGACGGACTACTCGGCTACGAAAAGCTGATGCTGATTTGCGGCTTCATCCTGTTCCTGTTCGCACTGGTGGCGATTACCGTGATGATCGTGCAGCGCCGCGATTTCAAGATGACCATGGTGTTGATCCTCTTTGCGATCGTGCTGATGGGGTTTCCCGGCATCCAGGCGATCAAGTTCAGCAAGGACACGGTCGAGCTCGATCGCATTCGTGCGCAGCCGGATGCGCCGACCGATCCGGTACAGAAACAGCAGGCGCAGCAGATACTCGGCGACCTCGAAGCGCGCGCCGCCGGAAACCCCCAGCTGCAGGCGCAGGTTTCAGACGGCTATCGCGCGATCGGCGAGGTGGACAAGGCCTACCAGCTGGCGCAGTCGGTGCTGCAGCAGAAGCCTTCGGCGCAGGTGCAGGCCACGCTGATTCCGGTGCTGACCGCCAAGTTGAACCAGGTGCAGGCGGATGCGCCGATCGCGCCACCGCCGCCGGATCCGGCGTCTTCGTCCAGCGTGCTCGG
>JBDTZX010000061.1:0-1684 GCA_040004895.1 Rhodanobacter sp.
CAGCGCATCCGTCAACGCCGCGATCGCCACCTCGGCCGCCGCCGATCAGGACGATACCGAGGACGAGGGCGACAACTGGCCCCTGCGCGGTCCTTCGCCGGAACAGGTGTTCTACGCCCAGCCACGAATGCTTCATGACGCGCTGGCACGCATGACCCCGCGCGTGCCGGGCAAGCCCAACCTGTATCTGCTGACGTTCGCCGGCGATGGCGGCGAAGATGTGTTTCGCAATGAGGCGGAATACGCAGCGCAACTGTTCGCGCGACGCTTCGGCGCCAGCGCGCACAGCCTGGTGCTGGAAAACAATCCGGCCACGCTGGGTACCACACCCCTGGCCAGCTGGAGCAACCTGGAAGCCGCGCTCGATGGCGTGGCCAACGTGATGCAACCGCAGCAGGACATTCTGCTGATCTATCTCACCACGCACGGCGATCACGAGCACAACCTGCTGGTCGACATGGACCCGCTACCGCTCGACCAGATCGGTGCGCCGGACCTGGCCGGCATTCTTGCCAAGCGGCACTTCAAATGGAAAGTCGTGGTGGTCAACGCCTGCTACTCAGGTGGCTTCGTGCCGCCCCTGCGCGGACCAGGCACGCTGGTGCTGACCGCCGCACGCGCCGATCGCAGTTCATTCGGCTGCGGCAGCGATTCGGACGCCACCTATTTCGGCAAGGCCTGGCTGATCGATGCAATGAACCGCACCGACAATTTCGTCGACGCATTCAAGCAGGCCAGCAGCGAAGTCGCCACGTGGGAGAAGCAGGACAAGCTGACCCCGTCGGAGCCGCAGCTCGACATCGGCAGCGGCATCGAAAATCAGCTCGCGCTATGGCGCAAGGGCATCACGCCCGGACCGGCGATGCCGTTCAAGCCAGCGGAGCCCGTCCCGGCGGTCGCCACTTCCACACACTGAGCTGCTGTGTTCCGCAAAGTGTCGGGCGAAGCGTAACTGCTGGCACGACATCGAGACTGAAGCGCGATGTCACCACGTGCTGCAACGCTGGCGTCGAGGCGACAGCGTATTCCACGTTCACGAGCGCGTTGCCCATGATGATTACGCCGCAGCCGGAGCGCCATGGGCGCTGACGGCGTCCATCACGCGGGCGGAATAGACCATGGCCGCACCGGCATTGAGCGCCACGGCGACACCAAGCGCTTCGGCAATTTCTTCGCGCGTTGCACCGTGCTTCAACGCTTCACCCGTATGCACGGTGATACAACCGTCGCAGCGGGTAGTCACCGACACCGCCAGCGCAATCAGTTCACGCGTCTTGGCGTCGAGGTGTCCGGTCTTCTGACCCGCCTTGGACAGGGTTTGATAACCGACCAGGGTGTCCGGGCTCAGCTTGCCCATCTCGCCGATACGGCCCATCAGTTCTTTACGGTATTCCAGCCAGTTCATCATGGTATGTCTGCTCAGGAAGTTCGAAATGGCGTTGCCGACCGCAATGAGTGCGCAGGCAACCGGAGATGCAGCAACGGTGTTCGGTTGTTGGCTTGAATTTGCCATCACGAGCGACTTCGGCGGGACTTCAACTATTGATGCTGATCACGACCTTGCCTTGCGCCTGCCGCTGTTCGATCAACGCATAAGCATCGTCGACGTTGGACAGGTTGAACTGGCGCGGATCCAGCAGCGGTTTGATCATTCCTGCTTCGGCCAGTCGCGTGGCTTCACGCA
>JBDTZX010000534.1:0-1684 GCA_040004895.1 Rhodanobacter sp.
TCAGCGGGTTGAGCGCCAGTGCCATGTTGCCGTCGAACGCCAGCGACATGTCGATCGCCGGCAGCACCAGCGCGGACAGGATCAACAGCGGCCACAGCAGGCGCGGGAAGAACACGATGGCGACCACGCACAGTGCGACGATCAGCAGGTGGATCGCGGTGAGTCCCCAGCCGCTGGCACTGTCGCCATCGCTGCCGACATTCGGCGGGTCGGCATAGCCATGCGCGGTATGCAGCAGACAATCGGCCGCATAACGCCAGGTGGCGGCCCAGACGAAGGCGCTTGCCAGCGCGCCGATGTAGGACGGCAGCAGGCCGACGTAGTGGATCAACGCCAGCACCACGCAGGTCGCCAGGCCGGCGCCGCGCAACGGATAGCCGAAGCCGCTTTGCAGGCGTTCGCCGAACGGGGTGTCGGGGGCGGTGACTTCAATGCGTGGCATGACCGCGGATGCTCAGCGCTTGCCGCCGAAGATGCCGCCGAGCACGCCGCGCAGGATCTGCCGGCCGAGCTGGCTGCCCATCGTTCGCACGACCTGCTTGCCCATCGTCTCGACCATGCCCTGGCGACGCTTGCTGCCGAACAGCGCGTCGTGCACGGCGCCACCCCAGCCTGATGATGCGGCGGGCCCATTCGGGTCGGCGGCCTTGCCTGACGCGGTGGTGGCGACGCTGCCGGCATCGGCGGCTTTTTCGCTGGCGCGCCTGGCAAGCATCTCCTCGGCGGAGTCGCGATTGATCGTGGTGTCGTATTTGCCGCCCACCGGCGAGCGCTGACGAATGGTGGCGCGCTCGGCGTCGGTGATCGCGCCGATGCGGCAGCATGGCGAGGTCACCAGCACTTGTTCCACCGGTGTCGGCACGCCGCCGTTGGCCAGCGTCGATACCAGTGCCTCGCCCACCGCGAGCTGGGTGATCGCTTCGGTGACGTTGAGCTTGGGATTCGCGACGAAGGTTTCGGCCGCCGCTTTCACCGCTTTCTGGTCGCGCGGGGTGAACGCGCGCAGCGCATGCTGGATGCGGTTGCCGAGCTGGCCGAGGATCACGCCGGGCACGTCGTCGGGATTCTGCGAACAGAAGTACACGCCGACGCCCTTGGAGCGGATCAATCGCACCACTTGCTCCACGCGTTGCTGCAAAGCCGGCGAAGCATCGTCGAACAGCAGGTGCGCCTCGTCGAAGAAGAACACCATCTTCGGCTGATCGAGATCGCCGACTTCCGGCAGCTGCTCGAACAATTCGGACAGCAACCACAAGAGAAAGGTGGAATACAGCCGCGGCTTCAGGATCAGCTGGTCGGCGGCCAGCACGCTGATGATGCCGCGACCGCTCATGTCCTGGCGCATCAAATCGGCAAGCTCCAGTGCCGGCTCGCCGAAGAACTGGTCGGCACCGTCCTGCTCCAGCTTCAGCAACGCGCGCTGGATCGCCGCGATGCTGGTCGGGCTGATCAGCCCGTACTTGCTGGAGATGTCCTTGGCGTTTTCGGATGCGAAGGTCAGCAGCGAACGCAGGTCAGACAGGTCGAGCAACAGCAGGCCCTGCTCGTCGGCGACCTTGAAGACCACTTCGAGCACGCCTTCCTGGGTGTCGTTCAGTTCCAGCACGCGACCAAGCAGGTTCGGGCCCATCTCGCTGATGGTGGCGCGCACCGGGTGACCGAGCTTGCCGTAGATGTCCCAGAA
>JBDTZX010000308.1:0-1678 GCA_040004895.1 Rhodanobacter sp.
GTTCTGGCTTTCACATCGTCGACGCTGACGCCATCGTTGAGCTCGATCAGCAGCAGACCCTCGCCCTTGCGTACTTCGAACACACACAAGTCGGTGATGATCAGGTCGACCACCTGCTTGCCGGTCAGCGGCAATTCGCATTCGGTGCGGATCTTCGGTGAGCCGTCTTTCGCGTTGTGCTCCATCAGCACCACCACGCGTTTGACGCCGCTGACCAGATCCATCGCGCCGCCGGGACCCTTTACCATCTTGCCCGGCACCATCCAGTTGGCCAGATCGCCGTGCGCTGAAACCTCCAGGCCACCGAGAATCGACAGATCGATGTGGCCACCACGGATCATCGCGAATGATTCGGCGCTGGAGAAAAAACTCGAACCGGGCAGGGTGGTGATGGTCTGCTTGCCAGCGTTGATCAGGTCAGGATCGATCTGTTCTTCAGTCGGGAACGGACCGATGCCGAGCAGTCCGTTTTCCGATTGCAGGGTGACGTTGACGCCGACAGGAATGTAGTTGGCCACCATGGTTGGAATGCCAATACCCAGGTTCACGTAGAACCCATCGCGCAATTCCTGCGCGGCGCGTTTTGCCATCGTCACGCGAATCGGGCTTTCCTTGCCACCGACCACGCCGGCAATGGTGCGGAACTCGATTCGCTTCTCGTACTTCGCACCTTGCACGATGCGGTCGACATAGATGCCCGGCACATGCACGCCATCGGGATCGATCGAGCCGACCGGCACGATCTGCTCGACTTCGGCGACGCAAATCTTGCCGCAGGTGGCGATCATCGGATTGAAGTTGCGCGCCGTCTCGTGGAACACCAGGTTGCCATGCGCGTCGCCCTTCCACGCCTTGACGATTGACAGGTCGGCATGGATCGCCTCTTCCAGCACATATTCCTTGTCGCCGAAGACCTTGGTCTCCTTGCCCTCGGCCAGTTTCGTGCCGAACCCGGTGCGTGTGTAGAAGCCCGGAATGCCCGCACCGCCGGCGCGCAATTTCTCCGCCAGCGTGCCCTGCGGGGTCAGGTGCAGTTCGAGTTCGCCTGCAAGCACCTGGCGCTCGAACTCCTTGTTCTCGCCGACATAGGACGCGAACACGCGCTTGACCTGATGGGTTTTCAGCAACGGACCCATGCCGAAATCATCCACACCGGCATTGTTGCCAACGATGGTCAGCCCCTTGGTACCGGCATCCAGCAACGCGCCGATCAGGTTCTCGGGGATGCCGCACAGGCCGAAACCGCCGGCCGCGATCGTCATGCCATCGACCAGCAGGCCGTCCAGTGCTTTCGCCGCGCTTGGGTAAACCTTGTCCATCGCATGCCTTCCTTCAGGGAGAGTCAGCTGGCAAGGATACGACGGAATGACGCTAGCAGCCTCCCGCCACGGTGCAAGCCGGCATCGCACGTCCGACCAAGAGTATTGACGGACTCCAGTTAGAGTTTGCGTAGTTGCGCGGCTGTCAACTCGCAGCTGATTCCGAAGCGGCTCCCCTCCGCGCGGATCACCAGCACGTGCGGTGTTTCGCCGCTCCAAGTCGATCGTATGGATCGTCGCGTTGGGCGAGATGGGATGCAGCACCAAGGTGCCCGCTTGCGTATCAGGACGCCGTGGCCGCCTCAGTCCTCGCGTTCCGGCCGCTCGCGCACCGGGTGCTTGCTCAGCTTTCGTTGCAG
>JBDTZX010000429.1:0-5549 GCA_040004895.1 Rhodanobacter sp.
TTTTTCCTCAAGAGCCAGCTGATCTGGGTGCCGCTGCTGGGACCGGCGTGGTGGGTGCTGGATTTTCCTTTCATGAAGCGTTACTCGAAGGAGACCCTGGCAAGGCATCCGGGGCTGCAGGGCAAAGACATGCAAGCCACCCGTCGTGCCTGCGAGAAATTCCGGCACATGCCGGTATCGGTGATGAATTTCGCCGAGGGCACCCGTTTCACGCCGGCCAAGCATGATGCGCAGTCGTCGCCGTATCAGTATTTGCTGCGGCCGAAGGCCGGTGGCCTTGCATTCGTGCTGGATGCGATGGGCGATGCGTTGCATGCGGTGCTCGACGTGACCATCGTCTATCCCCGCGGCCCCGGTACGATGACGGACCTGATCGCAGGACGCATCCGCGCCATCCACGTGCACCTGCGCGAGCTGCCGATCGACGGCACGTTGCGTGGCGACTACGAAGGCGACGCGGTATTCCGCGAACGCTTCCAAGCGTGGGTGAATGTGCTGTGGAACGAAAAGGAACGCCGGATCGAAAGCATGCAGGCTCAGCCGACGACTGTCGACGGCTGAGCCTTGCGATGGCGGGAACCCGCGGCCGCGCACTATCATCTTCCGCATGACCACGCAGATTCCCCTCGTATTTCGCACGGCGCAACCCGCCGACGTCGGCGCCATCGTGGCGCTGGTCGAATCCGCCTATCGCGGCGACTCCGGTCGGCGTGGCTGGACCACCGAATCCGAATTGCTCGATGGTCGTCGCACCGACCACGAGGCGGTCGCTGCCTTGGTGGATCGGCCCGGCAGTTGCGTGCTACTGGCCGAACGTGATGGTGCGCTGATCGCCAGTTGTCATGTGGAGCGCCAGCGCGAGGCGGGCTATTTCGGCATGTTTGCGGTCGACCCGGGGCAGCAGGGCGCCGGCCTCGGCAAGGCCATGCTGGCCGAAGCCGAACGCATCGCGCGCGATCAGTGGCAGTGCCGCGCCATGCGCATGACGGTGATCGAGCAGCGCGACGAGCTGATCGCGTGGTACCAGCGTCGTGGTTATCGCCGCACCGGCGACTACCAGCCGTTTCCTTACGGCGACGAACGTTTCGGTATTCCGCGTCGCGACGACCTGCGTTTCGAGGTGCTGGTCAAGGATTTTGCCAGGCCTGTGGCGTGAACGGCTGGATCAAAGTCGGCACGCGCAGCGACTTGCTACCTGGCGAGTTCAAGGTGGTGTGGGATGGCGACACACCGATCGCGGTCTACAACATCGACGGCGCGCTGTATGCGGTGGAGGACACCTGCACGCACGACGGCGGCGACCTCGCCGGTGGCGAGGTCCATGGCTTCGAAGTGGAATGCCCGCGTCACGGCGCGCGCTTCGATCTGCGCAACGGTGCGGTGACGAAAGCGCCGGCCTACGAGCCGATCGCCAGTTTTCCGGTGAGCGAAGAGCAGGGTTTCATCTGGACCCGCGACGATCGCTGATCGACCCGGTCGAGTCGTGCCTTGATTGACAGCCATCACCAGTGAACGACGAAGGCCAGCGTCTGCGAAAACTGGTTGTGTGATCCGTAGCGGCGCACCAGCGGGCTGTTCGCCGCATCGCCGAACAATCGGCCATAGTTGAGGGCGAGGGCAAACCCGGTGTGATGGCTGGTCGGCACGAAGGCGTCGTATTCGAGGTAGATGTTCTCGCCACCGGCTCCCGGTCGCCATGGCGCGGTGCCGATGGCGTCGGCCTCGGCCGGGCGCACGCCGAAATAACGCCGCATGGCCGGCCCGTTCATCGCTTCCCACTGCAGTTCTAGCGAATGTTCGATATACCAGACGTCAGGCAGCCGCCAGTCGCCGTACAGCGCGAAATGGGCGCCTGCGCCGTTCAGATCGTGACTGAGGTGCGAGCCCACGCTCCAGCACTTGTCGAACGCATATTCCACATACCCACCACCGTGGAAGCGCGGCGAGAGCGAGGCGATCTTTCCGCCGAGCGAGCCTAGATCCTCTCGCGTGCGCCCCCACAGATAATTGCCGTAGATACCGCCGTGCCAATGTACGCCATGAAGCAGGTCGACCATGAGGCCATCGGCAGTGGACAGCTCACCGAGGTCCGGAAGGTCGATATCGACATACGGCAGCTGCTGGTTGCGGTGACTGCTTGCGCCCACCCATGACGGCATGCGCTGCGCACCGCCACCGAAGGCGTAGGTGGGCGTATCCTCGGCGCGCAACGTGCAGGACAGGCCGCCAGCCAGTGCGAAGATCGCGGCAAGGCGAAGCGGAAAGGAACGAAGCGGCATGGAGCGAATCGGCATGGAAGAGCCCGGATCATAGCGGGCATCGGGTGCATACGAGAGGGAAAGGCGCTCGAAAGGAACACAATCTACGCTGTGGAGCGTACTAACCGGCATGCGAGCGTCTTGCACGTGGATAAAACAGTTCCCTGGACCATCCTGTGCGATTTCGACGGCACCATTTCCGTCGAGGACGTGATCGATTCGCTGCTCGACCGCTTCGGTCGCCCCGGCTGGGAAGTGCTGGAGCAGGACTGGCGTGCCGGTCGGATCGGTTCGCGCGAGTGCATGTCCGGCCAGGTGGCGCTGCTGCAGATGACCCGCGCGGAACTGGACGCGCATCTGGGCGAGATGTGGATCGATCACGCGTTCCCGGGTTTCGTCCGGAAGGTGCGCGAGCTTGGCGTGCCGATCCGCGTGGTCAGCGACGGTCTCGACTACGCAATCCACCAGATCCTCCGCCGCTACGGTCTGGACGATCTCGCGCTGGCGGCCAACCACCTGTCGCCAGCGACGGAGCGCAATCAATGGCAGCTCACCTCGCCATTCCAGGTCGACGGCTGCCGCAGCGGCACGTGCAAGTGCGCGTGTGTAGCCAAAGCACGCGAGACCGCTTCGAAGACCTTGCTGATCGGTGATGGCGCGTCCGATTTCTGCGCCGCGGACCGTGTCGACTTTGTCTTCGCCAAGCATCGCCTGATCGAGCACTGCCGCGCGACGGGCATCGACTACGTGCCGATCACCGGTTTCGAGGACGCGCTTGAATTTCTTCCGAAACTTCTCGACGGCAGCCTTGTCAGTCATGTGCACCACGAGCATGCCCACGCTCGCTGATCCAGCGTCTCCCATTCCCTGAATCACCCGGATCCTCCATGAACATCGACAAGACCGCCGCCGGTTTCATCGACGACGCGCAACTGCTCGCCGACGAGGCGAAGTACAGCTCCTTCGGCGACACCGTGCATTACGTGGACCCGCCGAAAATCTTCCGCCACGGTGAAGGCAGCTACATGTTCGACACCGCCGGCACGCCGTTCCTCGACCTGCAGATGTGGTATTCAGCGGTCAACTTCGGTTACGGCAACCAGCGCCTCAACAACGTTCTGAAGGAGCAGGTCGACCGGCTGCCGCAGGTGGCCAGCCAGTACCTGCACCAGACCCGCATTGAGCTGGCCAAGACAGTGGCGCTGGACGCGAAAAAGAAATTCGGCCTGGACGGTCGCGTGCACTTCAACGTGGGTGGTGCGCAGGCGATCGAGGATTCGTTGAAGATCGTGCGCAACGCCTGCAACGGCAAGAGTCTGATGTTCGCCTTCGAGGGCGGCTACCACGGCCGCACGCTGGGCGCCTCCGCCATTACCTCGAGCTATCGCTATCGCCGCCGCTTCGGTCACTTTGGCGAGCGCGCGATGTTCCTGCCGTTTCCGTATCCGTTCCGCCGGCCCAAGGGCATGACGCCGGAAGAATATTCCGACAGCTGCGTGCGCCAGTTCGAGCGCCTGTTCGAAACCGAATACAACGGCGTGTGGGATCCGAAGACGAGCCAGTGCGAGTATGCGGCGTTCTATGTCGAGCCGATCCAGGGCACCGGCGGCTACGTGATTCCGCCGGCCGGCTTCTTCAAGGGTCTGAAGAAGGTGCTCGACAAGTACGGCATCCTGATGGTGTCCGACGAAATCCAGATGGGCTTCTGGCGCACTGGAAAGCTGTGGTCGATCGAGAATTTCGGCGTGACGCCCGACATCGTGGTGTTCGGCAAGGCGCTGACCAACGGCTTGAATCCGCTGTCCGGTCTGTGGGCACGCGAGGAACTGATCAATCCGACGATCTTCCCGCCGGGCTCCACCCACTCGACGTTCAACTCCAACCCGCTCGGCACCGCGCTGGGTCTGGAAGTGATCAAGATGGGTTACGAGCTGGATTACGAGACCACGGTGCCGAAGAAGGGCGCGCATTTTCTCGAAGGCCTGCGCGACCTGCAGAAGAAGCACAAGGAAATCGGCGACGTCGACGGTCTGGGTCTGGCGCTGCGTGCGGAGATCTGCACCGACGACGGATTCACGCCAAACAAGGCCTTGCTCGACACGATGGTCGACATCGGGCTGGCCGGCGAACTCGAACACAACGGCAGGAAGATCGGCCTCGTGCTCGACGTCGGCGGTTGGTACAAGAACGTGATCACGTTTGCGCCGTCACTTGACATCACCCACGACGAAATCGACCTGGCCATGTCGCTGCTGGATCAGTTGCTGACCAAAGCCAAGAAGGCTTGATGTTTGCCGCGCGGTCAACGCGCGTCGAGGGAACCCGGACGCTTGCTGCCGGGTTCCCTTTTTTCATTGCCGGTTGGAGCAGTTCAGGGTGCGCGCTTGAGCGCCAGCACTGCGTTGAGCCCGCCGAAGGCGAAGGAGTTGCTCACCGCCGCGCGTACTGGCATCTGGCGCGCCACATTCGGCACGTAATCCAGGTCGCAAGCCGGATCGGCCTGGTCGAGGTTGGCCGTGGGCGGCACCACGCTGTCGCGCAGGGCACCGACGACGGCGACCAGTTCCAGTGCGCCGGACGCGCCCAGCGCGTGGCCATGCATCGACTTGGTCGAGGACACCGCAAGGCGATCGGCATGCGCGCCGAAGGCGAGACGGATCGCTTTCGTTTCAGTGGCATCGTTGGCCTGGGTGCCGGTGCCATGGGCGTTGATGTAGTCCACATCCTGTGGCGACAGTTCGGCATCCACCAATGCCTGGCGCATGGCAGAAGCGGCGCCATCTGCGCTGGGCATCACGATGTCAGTGGCATCGGCGGTCATGCCCACGCCCGCCAGTTCGGCGAGGATGACCGCACCGCGCCCCTGCGCATGCTCCAGCGATTCCAGCACGAAAATGGCGGCGCCTTCGCCCAGCACCAGTCCTCGCCGGTTGGCGCTGAACGGGCGGCAGGTGTCATCGGCCAGCACGCGCATCGCTTCCCATGCGCGCAGGGCGGCGTAGGTGATGCAGGCTTCGGTACCACCGGCGATGGCGGCATCGGCGAGGCCGTACCGGATCATCTGAGCCGCCTGGATGATGGCGTGATTGGCCGAGGCGCAGGCGCTGGCGACTGCAAAGGTCGGTCCGCGCAGGCCATAGGCAATGCTGATCTGGCTGGCCGAGGCATTCGTCATGATGCGCACGATGGTGAGCGGATGGGCCCGCTGCGAGTTTTCCCTGTACAGCCGTCGGCTTTGTTCGTCCTGGGTGGTTTCGCCGCCGACGCCGGTGCCGACGATCACGGCGGTAC